>JAQTRE010000107.1 GCA_028711995.1 Dehalococcoidia bacterium
TATCAATCAAGCCCAGCTCAGAAAATCGTGAAGCCAATGTCATGCAGGAGACACCAATAGACGCTCCAATACCGGCCATGACGAACGGCGCAGCGCTTGGAACTGTTAATTCCCCGGCAGAAGAATCACCCCCCCCTGAAAACATCACCGCCGAACCAGAATCAGAATCGCATGGAGAAGAAATCACCGTGGATGGTTTTGCGGTAATCCCGGAAGAAACGCAGGATTTACCGCCGCCGGATTTAGATACCGGCGAGCCGGATGCCAAAAAGTACGGCACCGAGGATTTTGTGATTTGCCATGCTGATGAACCTATTCGGAAGCGCAAGCCGGATGACTTATTGAACGAGTTCAAAGCCATCACGGAAAACGCCGAACTGGGTGGCGTCGAACAGGCATGGTTCACGGCAGCAGATGACGCGCCCGATGTCAGCGAGTTACGCGAAGCGGAGATTAGCGACGAAGGAACCGATGCCATCTTCGACATTTTCAGCCCGCGATAACAGGAGAACATCATGAGCAGCTATATCAACCGTGCCCAATTGCAAGGGGTTGTCGGCAATGATCCCGAATTACGTTATGTTGGCGAGAGCGGCAAAGCCGTGTGCAATGTGCGCCTTGCCACCACCAATCGCTATAAAACCGCCCATGGCGAATATGCAGAGGAAACCGAATGGCACACGGTCGTCGGCTGGGAAGCCGTGGCCGAGCGCATGGCGCAGCTCAATAAAGGCGACTGGGCAGCCATTGAAGGCCGCATCCGTACCCGAACAGCAAAAGATGCCAAGGGCACCGAAAGAACACACCGGGAAATCATCTGCGAACGGGTAACGCGGGTCGATGTTTTGAAGGCAGAAGCACGGGCGGAAAGCTCACCGAATAAAGCACCCGAAAAACCACTCCGTACCAGTGAAACGGCTCGAACGGATGAATCGTGGGGTGGATTTGTTTCTTGACGATCGGGGGTTGGTAATTAGATAGAGAACCTTAATGACAGCAGAAAACCATAGGTTTCCTTTTCCACCATGAGCAACCAACTCCAAAAACATCTTGAGCAGCTTCGCCCGCACACAGATACAATCTAACAACTGGTTCAAATCGTTCGCTTCGATCACTGGGACGGGCCAAAACCCGCCCCCTTAACCAAACTTTAGGCCTTCGAGTCCACAAGGAAAAACCCGCAGATGAAATTTCAAGACGACCAAGTTCTCCGGCATATTGATGAGTCTCAGTCGATGAAGAAACTCTATTCAGTGGCGTTGGCGACGGGTTTTGGGTCGGAATTCCCCGACTATCAGATATCAAGCCTTGTTTTAGCTCTCGCCAATGCCAACATAACATCACTAAGCACCATCGACGAGTATATTGCCGGTAACGAAGAGCTCGTCAAAATATACTTTAAGCTTCTATCTGATAACCGTGTTAATGGACATTCTTGGAGGTTGAATGCTGCATTTCTTTACACACTCGTACTTATCCTTCTTTTCAGCGAAAGGTTTAACGAGGAGTGGCTTACTTCCAACGATTGGTCCCCCGAGGTTGCACGAGCGGTTTGCAGTATTGTCTCGCAACTCAAGGTTCGGGGCTAACCACTCATTCGAGGCGAACGGCTTCGCCGCCTCTCAATCCCAGCGTTATGACTAAAAGATGAACACAGGAAGGAAGTAAAGAACCGATGACAGCGGCACTGGAAATCAAACGCGACGAAAAGAAGAGAAAAATCTGGAGCCATGTGCGCAGCAAATGGCTGGTGGAAACGCCGGAAGAAACGGTACGCCAGGAATACTTGCTGGTGCTGGTCAACGAGTACGGTTTCGCCCTCGATCAAATCGCCGAGGAAATGGACCTTACCGGCCGGGGTTCCGCATCCGCCCGCGCCGATTTTGTCCTCTGGCGCACCGCTCAAGACAAGGCCGATGACAACGCCCCCTTCATTATCGTCGAATGCAAGTCCGATAACGTCACCATCAAACCGCAGGACTACGGGCAAGGCGAGAACTACGCCCGCATCTGTGGCGCTCCGTTCTTTGTCACCCACAACTCGCGAGAAACCAAATACTGGCGGGTCAAAAAAGACAAGGTACCCGGCTACACGGAAGAGATTGAGAATATTCCCCACGGCAACGCCTCGGACAAGGACATCGAGGAACTGCTTTCCAAGCTCCGCGCCTTCAAGGAAAAGGAGTTCGCCGACCTGCTGCACAAATGCCACAACATTATCCGTAACCGGGAGAAGAAAGACCCGGCGGCGGCATTCGATGAAATCGCCAAGGTGCTGTTCATCAAGGTCTATGTAGAACGCTCGCTGCTCACTCGGCGCAACAAGACCAATCTGTTCACTGTCGATGTGCTGAAAAGCCAGATCGCCGAAAATCCACTGGACAACCTCTTTCAGCAAACCAAGCTGGCCTACGCCACCGACAAGATTTTTGAGGGCGACGAGCGTATCAACCTCAAGCCCGCCACCGGCGAGGCCATCGTCAAGGAACTGGAGAAGTACAACCTCTCCGACACCAGCGAGGACGTGAAAGGGGTCGCATTCGAGCGCTTCCTCGGACGCACGTTCCGGGGCGAGATTGGCCAGTTCTTCACTCCGCGCACCATCGTCGAATTCATGGTGCACATGGTCGATCCCCAGGAGGGCGAGATTGTCTGCGACCCAGCCAGCGGCTCGGGCGGCTTTCTGATCCGGGTGTTCGAGATCGTGCGGGAAAAAATCCTCGCCGACGCCGACCGCGATTACAATGCCTTCAAGGCCGAGATTGAAAAGGACAATTCACTCACCGAGGAGCAGCGGGCCAAGAAGCTCCAGGACAAATTCACCGAGGTGCAGGCGCTCATCGACCAGAAGCGTGAGGGCTCCCGTCTCTGGAAGCTCTCCAATCGCTGCATCTACGGCACCGACGCCAACGACCGCATGGCCCGCACCAGCAAGATGAACATGATCATGCATGGCGACGGTCACGGCGGCGTCCACCACCACGACGGCTTTCTGAACGTCAACGGCATCTTCGAGGGGCGTTTCGACATCATCCTCACCAATCCACCTTTCGGAGCCAATGTCGAGCCCACCGACAAGGTGCTGGAGGTGGATATCGCCGTCAACCCGACGGCAGAAGAGCGATACATGAAGGAGTATGGCGACCTTTACCGCGAGGCCCAGAACCGGGTGAAGGCGGCGCTCAATAAGCCCATCGCCAGCCTGTTCGACCTGCCCAAGAGCGACAAGGCCAAGATCAAAACTGAAGTGCTGTTTATCGAGCGTTGCCTCGATTTACTCAAGCCAGGCGGTCGCCTCGGCATCGTGTTGCCGGAAGGCATCTTCAACAACCCCTCGCTCGCCTACGTGCGCGAGTTCACCGAAGACCGCGCCTTCCTCCGTGCTGTGGTCAGCCTACCGCAGGAAACCTTTGTCAGCTCCGGCGCCAGCGTGAAATGCTCGCTGCTCTTCCTACAAAAGTTCACTGAGGAGGAACAGCAGAAGTTTGACGAGACCTACGCCACCGCCAAGACGGAGACCGAAGCTCGGTATGCCGATGAGATCAAAGCGGAACGAGAACGGCTGGAAAGCGAAATCGAGGCGGCCAAGCAAGCGAAAGACATAGAGCAACGCAAGGTGCTGCAAAAGGGGCTCAAGGATTACCTGAAGGCAATGGAAGTTCGGCAGATCAACAAAGCACGGCAACTGCTGAAGGAGCGGTTCGACTACCCCATTTTCATGTACGAGGCGGAAAAGGTCGGCATCTCCGCCACCGGCGAGGAGGATCAGAACGAGCTTTATCCCAACGACCGGCAGCCCGCCGATTGCGACAAAACCTGCCTGGAGTGGTATCGGGAGTTTCAGGCCGACCCGAGCGCCTTTGCCGTTGCGGGAGGGACTGAGTGATGGAGGCAGTGGCCCCAATCTCTAAACGGCCAAGCTGTATTTTATGGTCGGAAATTGAAAAGTGGACGCCCGAATCCGTCCTGCTTCGTTTTGGCAAACTACCTGATGGCTGGCGTTTATTACCTGTGGGCGCTTTCGCTGCTCAACTGGAAAACAAAGAAAAGGTTAAGCCGGAAAGCGAATACCGAATGGCGGGCGTCCGTTGGTATGGCGAAGGCGTCTTTCACCGCGAAACAGTCGTGGGCAAGGAGCAAAGCGCGAATTACCTTTACCCACTCAAACCGGGAGCAATTATTTACAACCGATTGTTCGCCTGGAAGGAATCATTTGCCGTTGTTCCAGAGGAACTGGACGGTTATTACGTTTCCAATGAATTTCCGCAGTTTGAGATTGACCCGGCCATAGCCTTACCTAAATACATTTATCTTCTTTTCAATACCAAAAAGATTATTGGTGCAGTGAATGCCGCTTCCATTGGTTCGGCAGCGATCAGTAGGAACCGCTTCAAGGAATCCGACTTCCTTGGGTTTAAAGTCCCCATCCCACCGCTGCCAATTCAGCAGAAAATTGTGGCCTATTGGGAGGCGGCGCAAACATCCGTTCAGCGTAACCATGAAGCAATATCACGTAGCAAAGCGGAGGCTTTCGACCAATTCCGCAAGGCCTTGGGAATAACAACTTCCAACGTGGCTCGCCCGAAATTATTTATTGCAAAATGGCGCGAAGTCGAGCGTTGGGGGAATGAGCTTGCATGGAGAAACAAGAACGGGGCAGATTCATTTGTTTATCCTGTCAAGCCACTCAAGGAAGTTTGCAAGACCGGTTCCGGCGGTACCCCTAGCAGGAAACACAAGGAGTATTACGGAGGCGAAATTCCTTGGGTTAAGACGACGGAAGTGCGTAACGCGGTCATTTATGACACCGAGGAAAAAATTACCAGCAAGGGGCTCGCGTCAAGTAGCGCAAAACTCTATCCGGCAGGCAGTCTTGTTATAGCAATGTATGGGCAAGGCGCAACGAGGGGTCGAACGGCAAAGCTTGAGGTGGATGCCGCAACAAATCAGGCTTGTCTTGTGCTGACCGAAATTGACCCTGCATTGGACACAGATTTCCTTTGGCACTACCTCATGGTTTCTTACGATGAGATGCGAGGACTTGCAAGCGGCAACAATCAACCAAATCTCAGCGCTGATTTACTGGGTGGATTCCCGATTCCTGTCCCGCCAGTAACAAAACAGACTGAATTGAAGACGCTCTTCGAAATTGCGCAACGAAAGGTTGCCGATCTAGAGGAACAGAGCGCACAGATACGAAATCAAACGACCAAAGAAATAGAAAAAATGATCCTCGGCACCCGCCCGGTGGAGGTGCACTGATATGTCGAGAGGCCGCCAATACATCGAGTTCGAGGGGCTGTTTTCGGAAAGCGTGCTGGGTATCTTCCGCATCATCTGGGGCTTTGCCGACCTGCGCGATCTGGCAGCCGTCTCCGTCCCCTACAAGATGGAGGATGGCGAGCAGGGCTTTCGGGTGGTTGGCCATCAGCGAATGGAATCGGCCAAGCACGCCGAGGAGATCAAAAACTACCTGGAACAGAGTGAGAACCGCTTTCTCCCGGAGGTGATCCTTTCCGTTCGTGCGCCGGTCAAACTGGTGGTCAATCGCGGAGAGATCGATCCAGACGAGCTGGGGCTGGGTGAGACGGTTTTCGGGGTGAAAAGCGACAACGGTGGTCTGGTGGATATCACCCGCCGCTATTCAAGCCCAACCACGCGGATGCAACGGCTGCGCGTGCGGCGCGGCGATCTGGAGCAGATCAAGCGGGACAAAATCATCCGCCGCATCGACGGCAATCACCGGTTACACCTGGCCGAACAGCTCACCGATGACCCCAACACCCCGACCAAGTATCTCGCCCCTTTCTGCATGGTGCTGCTCGATCCGACGGATAACGATGCCGACGACTTCGCCGAATCGTTGATCTTCCACACCATCAACAGCACCGCCCTGCCGCTGGAGTCGGAACACGGCCTGCGGCTGCTGCTGGGGCAAGACCCGGCACACGCCATGACGCCGGACAATGAATTCGCCTACAACCCGGCGCTGCACCTCACGCGGCTCTTGACCGACCGTCTGCATGGTCTGCCGCAACCCGCCCGGCAACGCTTCGGCGAGCGACCATTGACGGCGCTGTGGGAGTCGGCCCGCAACCTGATCGCCATGGACGAGGCCATCGCCCAGGACCGGCAGGCCTTGACCACTTTTGCCGACGACCTGTTTGCTGCGCTGGCGGACATCGCCACCCGACTGACCGTCAACCATCCATCGCTATGCAGAACCTACGGTTTCTTCGAGCTGGCGGCGCGGGTCTGGCGTGAGGCGGTGGGGGATGATCACGAGCAAAAAGTCCGCTGGACGGTGGACTATCTCGACCGCATCGGCCATTGGCTCGGCGGCCAGGGCATCACCAACCTGCTCGATCCGCTTTCCCCGGCGGAGCAACTGCTCAAAACCTTCAAGGCCGCTCAGTCCCGTATCCCTAAACGGGTTTTCCTTGCCCGTTGGTACCCGCCACAGGATGCCCCGAATGACGCCCAGAACAGGGCCAACTTGCGTCTGCAGCAGCTTCGGCAAACTCTGACCAATCTCCAGCAGCAACATGGCATCGGGCTGGAGCTGATCGACATGGGTACGGAAGAAGGCGGCACCTTCCCGATTCACAGCCGGATGTACGAGGCCATCGCCTCCTCGGACATAATCATCTGCGACCTGACCGGACATCGTCCAAATGTCTACGTTGAGGCGGGCTACGCACTGAAGCATCACGAGAGCAATCGGCTTATCTTCCTGTTCGAACCGAACGGTACAGATGACCGGGTGCCGTTCGACCTGAACACCTTCAAATATGTGCCTATTAACCAGGCAGCGGAGATTCCCAATCGCTTAACGCCGGAACTTGAATCGATCTTGCAAAGCGCTGGCGCTCAGCTGTGATAACTAAGCAGTGCTGGAGACGGCATAACACGGCGCTGCAACGGACGGCTATTGCCGCCGGTAAGCTTAGTCGTTGAGTCTGCAGAAAAACCCCCTTGGCAAGAAAATTTATGACAATGAGCAAAAACCGGCTTCCAAAAATGCTCTGTAATCGATTATCGTCCTGTCTGGAAGGGTCAAGGCACCCCTTGAAAATGACTATTTCGCCCCTTCAAGTAGTTTTTCTACAGCATCATTATAAGCAAGAGGTTACTGTATGAGTCCTAGGGTTTTCATCAGCCATGCCAGTGAAGACAAAAACCGATTCGTCACTAATTTCGCGACGAAGCTCAGGGAAAACGGCATTGATGCATGGCTGGATCACTGGGAAATGCTCCCAGGCGATAGCCTTGTCGACAGGATATTCGAAGAAGGCCTTAAGGAGGCTCATGCTGTAATTATTGTCCTTTCGAAGTACAGCGTTTCGAAACCTTGGGTGACTGAAGAACTTAACGCGAGCATGGTCTCGCGCATTTCAAAGGGCACCAAGATCATCCCCATCGTAATTGATAATTGCGGCGTTCCCGAAGCGCTAAAGTCAACTTTATGGGAGCGAGTCGAAGATACATCGAACTTTGAAAAGCCACTGAAGAGAATTGTGGCCGCGATTTTCGATGTACGAGAAAAACCGCCCGTTGGAGAACCTCCCGATTTTATTCAGAAGGCCACTAGCAACATTGCTGGACTTTCGAAAATAGACACGCTCGTCTTAAAGAGGGCTGCCGCATTCGATTTGGAGAACAACGCACATATTGTCGAGCCCGAGAATATTTTTGGAGATCTTGACGCTCTTGGGCTAACAAAGGATCAGGTGAAGGAGTCTATCGAGATTTTGGGGACGGATGGCTACTTCGAGTTATCTCACTACTTCGGCGGAGGGCCAGATAGGTATGGATGCTATATTCGCGTTACTGGCTATGGTTTCGAGAAATATTGCGGCTCCGAGATTGAGGAGTACGATCGGTTGAAGGAACAGTGTGCAGGCCTAATCATCAATGAAGACTTGAAAGACAACAATACATTAGCAGAGAGAACAGGGGCTAAGCTTCGGCTAATTGAACATATACTGGACGTGTTTGAATCCAATGATCTCATTAGTACCACAAAGACCCTTGGGGGTAATATTTCTATTCATCACGTCCATCCAAAATTTCGCAGGATGTTGGCGTGATTTCTTATAACACTGCGCTCCGCCAGACCAAAAACCGCTATGTGGTTTTCGTCGAGTGAGCTTCACGTTGAGGCTGTAGAAAACCCCCCTTGGCAAGAAAATTTATGACCATTAGCAAAAACCGACTTCCTAAAATGCTCTGTAATCGATTATCGTCTTGTCGGGAGGGGCAAGGCACCCCTTGAAAATGACTATTTCGCCCCTTCAAGTGGTTTTTCTACAGCGTCGTTAGCCATGAACGATATCCCATTGCCACCAATATTCACTGAGGAAGATCTTCGTGTCGTTAGTCTATTGCGCCACGAGCCAAAAGATCGAACGAGGAGGTCCTTTGACGCTGCGTTCATACACCTCTCATTTGCGCACCGTATCAAAGACATTGACCCTGCAATGGCTCTCTTTCGAGCGATCACTGCTGAAGAGGAGGCGGCATCCGCTCTTCTTCGTGCGCTGCTTGCTAAAGGCTATGCAGAAACCAGCAAGTTGATGCCAAAGGATCACCTCCAAAAGGCGGCGGTGTATCCATTTCTGGTCGCAATCGCCAAACACACATCCTACTTGCGAATGAACGGCATCAAGGAAGTTAGGCTGGGCATACCGAAGCACGACGAGACACCACGGCTTCAACTGGCCCTTGTCCTTGGTGGCGTGAACGATGGAATCGTTGCCCGCCCTGTTCCGCCGCTCAATCTAGACATCCGCGAAGCTGGCGAGGCCGTGAACTATCGGAAGTACTTTCTTGAGTTGATTTCCCCGAGTGGATTTGAAGACATTCAGAAGTACCTGAACGCCAAAAAGAACCAGCGGAACTTGTTACTGTACGCATCGCCAAGCGGTCTTCTAAATCCTGGACCGATCACGGACGCGACGCTTCTGGACTACAAACGTAGGATCATGACTGTCTTGAAGGCTACGCTCCTAATCTGGCCTTACAAAGAGACTCAGCCGTTCGTGCAGGAGGCAGTAGGTTCCTTTCTTGGCATGGTTTGCCGTTTGCGAAAGGTCACTGAGGAGCAGTAACCCTTTGTTCTAGAACACAAACTGCACGGGCGGATTGTGACAGTGAAGCAACACTAAATCGAATTCCCCAAGCCCCTGACACACTGGTATCGCATCCAGTGAACAGAGGGCTCCATCTTGAACAAGCAATCCAAACCCGCCGATGCCCCATCGGCGCATGAACAGCTCAATCCGTATATTTCCGCGCGTCGGGAATGGAATGAGCGCTACGGCGATTATGTGTCGCAGGCCAAAAACTGGCGCATTGTGGCGGTGTTATCCGGGATCACGGCAATTATGGCGGTGGCCGGTGTTGTTTATATCGGCGCGCAGAGCAAATTCATTCCCTATGTGGTGGCTGTCGATCAGCACGGCAGCGCTGTGGCCGCCGGTATTGCCGACCGGGCTTCAGCCGCTGATCCGCGTGTGATTCGCTCGCTCATCGGGCGATTCATTACCGATTTGCGCGGGGTGATTTCCGATCAGCAAGCCGAGAAGGCAGCTATTGATCGGGTGTATTCCATGCTTCCCTCGGGCGCTGCTTCGACCACCGTTATTTCGGGCTGGTTCAAAGAACAATCGCCCTTTTCCCGTGCGGCGACGGAAACCATTTCCGTGGAGGTGGAGAGCATTCTGCCGATTTCTGATAAATCCTGGCAGGTCGATTTCCGCGAAACCGCCCGCTCGCCCAATGGCATGTTGCTTTCTAAAAAGCGCTACCGCGCCACGCTGACCACCGAACTCTCCCCCGTCACCAACGAGAAATTGATTCGCCTGAATCCAATTGGCCTGTTCGTGACTGAAATTTCCATCACCCAAATTCTTTGATTGAGGGGCAGCTCGAATAACCCGAGATTTTCAATGAATTCAGCCACTGAATCATGCCTGTGGCCGAATCCAGCTCAAATTTCACAACAAACGACGACCTTTCCAAGCAGCATTGCCCGGTTTTTACGCCG
>JAQTRE010000108.1 GCA_028711995.1 Dehalococcoidia bacterium
GGTAAACCATCGGTCAAATTCCTGGAATGTCCCGGGATAATCAATGCCAGAAACAGGATGAACAGACTCTTCCATGCCTACATACTACATTTTGTGGCCGGTTGAGTAAAGTGCATACCCACTTTACGATAATCATAGCACTATCTATGATCGGCTTTCTGATGCTACTTTTTGTCTCTATTTTTCCACCCGAGAAACCCAAACAAAAAGAAAAGCATACTGATGACGGCAATTACAATCCATCTAAGGATCAGAATCCAAAAATCTTCAAGCGGATTTGGTTCAGAAAGGGTATGAAATTTTTGCCAGTCAGAATAGTCACTAAACGTACGATTAATGTCCCAAGCATCAAAAAGAACAGCAACGAAACCCAGTATCATCCGCTTCATTGGCTTAAAAGGACGACTGTAGCAATTCTAAGGCATCGTCTCTATCCTGATTGTGAGTATAGAGGCTGTGAAAAAACATGTCAACCAAAACCGAGCAGAACCTGACAGTTAGTGACGCCATGATTCCCCTCCCGGCTGCCAATCTGATCTGGGGAAGAGCACATGACAGTGGAGATCACAGGCGTCACAATCGGCGATCATCCAGAAATGGGTAAGTTTTCTGAGAAAATTGGGGCAGTTTTTCTGAAATCGATAGTCGTTTCCTCCATTGTGGAAATCACGGCAGGACTCTAAGCTAAGAGTAAGGCATCTGAAAGAAGTCGCGTCGATTCACATCAGGCGAAAAAAGTATCGCCCATTCGTCAAGGAGGTGCGATTATGGGTACAACGCTATTGTTGGCAACAGGCTTGCTGATCGTGTTGTTTCCCCTCTTGTATGTGAGTTGTTTTCTGGTTGGAAGTATCTACAGCATAATTCATGCCATATCTGGTGGCGGCAGACGTGTCAAAAATGCTCGCATCAAAGATACTGCTCCCCGTGGCATCATTCAACACCAAAGAACCGCGAAGGGACGAATCTAAACCGCACGGGGCTCACAAGACCTTGGGAAGGCAACCCGGTAACTGGGACTTCAGCGATAAGGCGTCAAGGTAGAATTTTCGAAAAGCAGTATTCCCAATTCGCATCAGCCAAAAACAGATCTATCATATTCTTGAAGGAGGTATGATCATGAATACGGGTTCGACTCTGGCACTGACCCTGCCGATCGTTCTCTTCCCGGTAATCGTTGCTTTGTATTTGCTGTTAGGCGGGTCTTATGCGATGTTACGGGATCGGAGACGAATGAGAAGCAAAAGGAATATCAACAGCATCATCAGACCCCCAAAGGTGAAACGAGCCAAGGGCAGGATATGAACAGGAGTGCAATATGAATTCAGATGGGGGGCTGGCTGGTCGGGGGAGGGGTGAGAATGTCAAATGGGTAGGATCATAGAAGGCAGGTGATTGATCGATCACCTGCCTTTTCGTCATGAGTAGAGACGCGAGACAAAGGGTAATAACATCCCCAAGCGCCCGCAACTTTCAGCTTGTTCCAGCGAAATCTTCTAAAGGACAATCCCCTTCGGAAAATATCGGTAGCGGTCGATGGCACTTCAACCCAGATATAAAAGCCTGTTAACCTCCTTGCCTTTTATCATCCCAAGGCTGAGCAGCTAGCGAGTGCCTTGCTGAATCAGGCCTGCCAGCTCCTGAGCCACATTTCGCAACCGCGAGGCAATTATACCGGCCACATTTTGCATAAACGTGAGTCCCTCGGTCGGATGATCCCTCATAAATGCCAGCAGGGCATCTCGTTCAATAGCTATGACTCGCACTCTAGATAATGCCACCACCGCGGCAGTGTACCGATAAGGGGGTATTATTGCTGACCAGCCAAAAGCCTGACCCGGCAACACGATGGTGATGGAAATGCGCAATCCCTTGCTGAGCTCAGATTGAACAGCCACCTGGCCATCCTCGATCAAGTAGAGTCTTTTCGCCTCATCCCCCTCAGAGCAGATGAGATCGCCCTGTTCATAGATCCGGATTTTCCCCAGTCCGGAAATCCGGCCCCGCTGCTCTAGACTCAGCCCACTCATGATTTGAGCTATGGGAACAGCTTCCATAGCGGCTAATCCCGGTCTGGGTTTAGCTTCCGGTGTCGCCTTAGATTCCTGGGGCCCTGAGGTGATGAGGCTCAATGTAGCGCCTACCAGAAGAGGGTCCAGGTTATTCTCTCCTCCGCATTCCGGTCGATAGCAGGTGACATTATTGAAAGCGCAGGATAGACGGCAGCCTGGACAGGCATCCGGGGGCTGGGCCCCCTGAAAGTAATAGCCACAACTCGTACACATCCAGTGGGCCATGGCATACCTCCTCAAAATTGACAATCCATTTGGATGTCCTCGAGCGGATGGTCATTCCAATACTAAAAGTATCACTCTGAATAGGCAACGGGACACTGCATCTCACATTTCCCGAAACAGCTCCCTATGGCTGATGAACCACAGTAACTCTGATCTGGCGCGGTTCCAGATGCTGGCTCAATCTCTCAACCAACTCTCCGTTACTGTCGCGGATAATGACCTCCAGCGGCATCTGTCCGGGAAGCGAGTGGGTGGCACATGCCATACAGGGATCATAAGCGCGAAACGCCATCTCTACCATATTCAGCAAGCCTTCGCTCACTGCCGAACCTTTCTTGAACAGCCCCTGGGCGGCCTTCTTGACGGACATGTGCATCGCGGGATAGTTGTGCGCCGTGGCTACGATCAGATTCACTCCGGTCACAAGTCCTTTCTCATCCGTCTGATAGTGATGAATCAGAGTGCCACGAGGCGCTTCCACAATGCCAACGCCTTCCCTGGGAATGGCAGTGGGAATGGTGCGAACATTGGGACTGGTGATCTCCTTATCCCGGCAAAGCTCAAGCATCCGCTCCGCCGCATAGACTAATTCCACCAGCCGGGCCCAATGCATTGCCAGAGTGGCATGAACTGGCTTGCCTCCGAGTGTGGTGAACATCTTCTCGTATTCTTCCTGGGCCAGCGGTGTAGCCATCCCATCGGCTGCGTTGAGCCGTGCCAGAGGCGCCACTCGATAGATACCGCTATCTTTTCCCTCCACAAACCCTTTCCACCCCACCGGTTTCAGGAACGGAAATTTGAGATACGTCCAGGGCTCGGTATGCTCGGCAATATAATCGAGATACTGCGACGGCTTGAACTTGACCACCTCCTTGCCCTGTCCGTCCACCACACGAACATCCCCATCGTAGAAATTGACTTTGTTATTAGCGTCCACAAGGCCCATGTAGTAGCTCTTCATGGTGTAAACGTTACCCAGGATCAAGTCAAGGTACTGCTTGTTGGCAAGCACAACGTCATTGAAGACCTTCAGGCTGAACTTGGCGAACTCCACGCACGATTTGGCCTTTTCCTCAAAGTCCTTTCGCTGTTCCTCGGTGATGGCCTTGCTCATACCGCCGGGAATGCCGCCGATAGGATGCGTCGCCTTTCCGGCAATCGAGGTCTGAATATCCTGGGCATAGGCACGGTGTTTGATCACTTCTCCCCCAACCTCCAGTCCCACCTTGCCGATCACGCCCAAGATATTGCGCTCGGCAGGATCGGCCATCGGCCTGACCACAAAATCAGGGGCAGCCAGCGCATAGAAGTGCGCGATGTGCGAGTGAATCATGTGGGCGCAGTAGAACAACTCCCTCAGCTTCTTACCCGCCGGAGGAGGTTTGACACTGTACACGGCGTCTGTGGCCTTACACGAGGCCATATGATGCGCGCCCGGTCAGACCCCGCAGATGCGAGGCACAATCCGGGGCAGTTCCTCCACCGGCCTCCCTTCACAAAACTTCTCGAACCCTCTCAGTTCCGGTATCTGAAAATAGGTGTTGGCCACTTCGCCATCGCCATTGAGAAAGATTTCGATCTTGCCGTGGCCTTCCAACCGGGTTATGGGATCAATGCTGATCTTTTTCATCTTGCACCAACCTCCAGCGGCGACTTGCGGCGTTTATGGTACAGCAACGAGCTGGACATGCCGAACCGGTAGAGGGTGCCTGCCGGATCCAGCATCTCACTCAGCATCCGGGCAATCTCTTCATCTTCATCGGCTTTGTAGATAGAGGTCAGGGCGCTGAGCATCTTGGCCCCCTGATCGACTACGCCCGCAGGAGGGCCGAAGCAGCCGCGGCAGGGCATGTTCACCTTAATGCACTGCAAGCCGCAGCCTGCACGGGTGGCCGGGCCGATACAGATCAACCCCTGTTCCAAGAGGCACTTTTCCGGATCGGGGATGATCTCGTGGGTTCTGTATATCCGGGATATCTTCTTCTCCTCTTTTTTCCGGTTGCACTCGTCGCATTGAGTCTTTTCCGAGGCGATCACCGCGCCCGGGGGCGGCAGGCTGTTGGTAGCCAGCGCGTCCACGACCTTCAAAATGAGATCGACAGTGGGCGGACATCCGGGCATGAAGTACTACTCTACGGGTACCACCTGTTCCAGAGTCATCACGTCCTCATAGAGTCTGGGCAATGTCAGCTCCCCTTCGGCAACATTTGTCTCAGTTTGAGGAAAAGCCCTGCCGGGATTTACACTTGAAGGCGTCGTGAGATAGACTCTCTCCATGATTTCGGAAAGGGAGGTCAGATTGGCTAGTGCCGGTATGCCGCCGAAACAAGCGCAGGAGCCGAAGGCCACCAAAACTTTCGACTTGTCTCGAAGCAATCTGGCGATGTGTTCCTGCTCCGAATTCCTGATGCCGCCATTGAAAAGGCAGACGTCAATCGATTTGTCCGCCATCGCCTCCACGTGGTGATACTTGAAGTCCATGGCTACCGGCCAGAACACGATATCGGCAAGATTGGCCACATCGATGATCTTCTCGTTGATATCGAGCACAGCCACGTCACACCCTCCGCAGGCAGCAGACCAGTAAAGCGCCAGCTTCATTTTAGCCATGATGACCCCCTCCTGCCACAGAGACAGCCAGTTCCGGGACACTCTGTTTTTTCATCCCGCTCGCCAGTTCTTCTTTGATGGGAAGATGCCCGAGCTTTTGGATCTGCGTGGTGAACTCGTTGATGATCGAGGCGAACCGTTCGCCTTCGGCAGCCGAAACCCAGTCCAGACGCAGCCGCTCCGGTTCTATGCCGAACTGTTCCAGCAATTTCTTGAGCACCGGTATGCGCCGGGCGGCTTTATAGTTTCCTTCCGCATAATGACAATCGCCGGGGTGACATCCGCAGACCAGCACACCATCCGCCCCGAGCTGGAACGCCTTGAGGATGAAGCTGGGGTCGATCCGTCCGCTGCACATCACCCGGATCACATCCACGTTCGTCGGGTATTTGAGGCGTGAAGTTCCGGCCATGTCCGCTCCGCCATAGGCGCACCAGTTGCACATGAAACCGATGATTCTGGGCTCAAAAAGATCAGCCATAGCTCCTCCCTATGTCGCCAATACGCCCTCGATCTGGGCAAAGATTTGCCGATCGCTGAAGTGCTTGGCCGTGATTGCTCCGGAAGGACACGCAGCGGCACATACGCCGCAACCCTTGCAAAGAGCGGGATTGATCTCCGATACGCCATCGGCGTTCACCCTGATGGCGGAGTAAGGACAAAGAGAGACACAGACGAGACAGGCCGCGCACCGATCGGGATCGACCTGACAGATCAGAGGTTCGATGGATACCTTACCCCGAGCCAGCAGGGAAAGGACTTCAGCCGCAGCTGCACCGGCGTGGGCCACGGTATCCGGGATATCCCAGGGCGCCTGACAGGTTCCGGCGAAGAAAATCCCCTCGGTGTTGGAGTTGAACGGCCTCAACTTGGGATGGGATTCCAGGAAGAAGCCGTGCCGGTCGCGGGTGACGTGGAAGGTTCTGGCCACCTTTTCACTATCGGTACGCGGCGTCATACCGGTACTCAGGATCACCATGTCCACGGGTAAAGTGATAGGACGGCCCAAGCCCGTATCCTCGGCTTTGACCACCAGCTTATTACCCTGCATCAGCACCTCAGCACCCCTTCCTCTGATGAAGAGCACGCCCTCGCGTTGCACTCGCTCATAGAACTCTTCGTATCCCTTCCCAAAGGCACGAATATCAATGTACAGCTCATACACATCGGCGCCGGTCTTCTCTTTTACCAGATGAGCCTGTTTCATGGCATGCATACAGCACACCCGGGAACAGTAGGAATTGGTGTGATAGTCGCGGCTGCCTACGCAGTGAATGATCGCCACGGACTCAGGCGTCCTCCCATCAGACAGAAGCACCTTGCCACCCGTCGGTCCGCTCGCCGAACAGAGGCGTTCAAACTCCATGCTTTCGATGATATTGGGGAACCGTCCGTAGTTGTATTGCGGCACCAGATTCGCCTGGAAGAAATCATGTCCTGTGGCCAGTAGAATGGCGCCTACTTCCAGGTCGAGTTCTTCCTCTTTCATATCGTGATGGATGCACTTGGGCAAACAGACCGACTCGCACTGCCGGCATTCGGAACAGACCGCACAACTAAGACAGCGCGCGGCCTCCGCAATAGCCATTTCTTCAGTGAAGCCCAGGTCCACTTCATTAAGGCTGGACTTCCTCTCCATGGGCTGAAGCTGGGGCATCTTCTGGCGCGGTGCCTCACGGATGTCAGACGGAATAGATACTTTGATATCCGATGCTTTGAGCGTCTCCTTCACTCGGCCCTCTTTGAGGTTTTCGCCCCGGAGGTATCGGTCGATGGAGACCGCCGCCCTCTTCCCGCTGGCGATGGCCTCGATAACGGTTCCGGCTCCGGTGGCCACATCGCCTCCGGCGAATATCCCCGGCACTCCGGTAGCCAGGGTGGAGAGATCGACGGCGATAGCGTTCTGTCCCGCCGTAGCCAGGCCCTTAGCGGCGGAGAATATCTGCGGGTCCGGCATCTGACCGATGGCCTCGATCACCGTATCGATATCCATGCGGTATTCCGACCCGGCAATCGGTTGGGGGATACCCCTTCCGCTCCTGTCCTTCCCTTTCAGTTCATTGCGGACACATTCAAGGCCAACCACTTTGTTGTTCTGCCCCACTATCCGGATGGGAACGGTCAGACAATGCAGGCGGATTCCTTCGGTCTCGGCGGCTTCCACCTCTTCATCAATAGCGGGCATGTCTTTCCTTCCGCGCCGGTACAGAATATGCACCTCCTCAGCTCCCTTGCGGAGGGCCATCCGGGCAGCATCGATGGCGGAATTCCCGCCACCGATAACTGCCACCTTCCTGCCCACCCTCACTTCCTGCCCCAGGTTCGCCATTCTCAAGAAATCGATGGCGTCGTATACGCCTTCCATCTCCTCGCCAGGCACCTTCATCTTTTGCCCCAGAGGAGTCCCAGTGGCAATGAACACTGCCTGGTAATCGCCAGTTAGGAGCGATTCCACATCGTCCACACGAGCGTTGAGTTTGAGTTCCACACCCAGGCCAAGAATATCGTTGATCTCCTTATTCAGTTCGTCCTTGGGAAGCCGATACTCGGGAATTCCCCAGGCCAGCATGCCTCCGGCTACCGGCATCGATTCGAAAACAATGACGCCATAACCCATTCTCACCAGATCGTAAGCAGCGGAGAGACCGGCCGGTCCCGCTCCCACAATCGCTACCTTTTCCTTTCTGGTCCGCTCGACGGGAACCGGAGGAGCATCTTCACGCCCGTGATCGGCAGCAAAACGCTTCAGAGCAGCGATGGCAATGGGCTGGTCAACATCCTTGCGTCTGCACTCGCTTTCACAGGGATGCGGACAAACCCTGCCGCAGACCGAAGGAAAGGCGATGTCCTCTTTGATCAAGTTGTGCGCTTCTTTGAACTTCCCCTGGCCGATGAGGGCGACATACCCCTGAACCTTGATGTGCGCCGGGCAGGTCAGTTTGCAGGGAGATTCTCTCTTATCGATGACGAAAGTGCTGGGCACGGCTTGAGCAAAGGGCCGGTAGATCGCCTTTCTCTTGCCCAGCGTCATATCGAATTCGCTGGGGACCTCCACCGGACAAACCTTGGTACATTCGCCGCATCCGGTGCAGGCACCCAGCGTAACATACCGGGGTTTTGTTTTGACCTTGACCTTGAAATTGCCCACATACCCCGATACGTCAGTAACATCGCTGTAGCTCAACAGAGTGATGTTGGGATGACGCCCCACCGAGACCATTTTGGGAGTCAGAATACAAGCGGAACAATCCAGAGTGGGAAAGGTTTTGTCCAGTTGTGCCATCCTCCCGCCGATAGAGGCATCTTTTTCCACCAGATACACGTGATAGCCTGCATCAGCGATGGAGAGAGCCGCCTGTATTCCGGCAATCCCTCCACCCACGATCAACGCCTTGGGTATCACCGGCACCTCTCGGGAAACCAGCGCTTCCTGCCAGGCAACACGGGCTACAGCTCCCCGAACCAGCCTCTTGGCTTTTTCGGTTGCTGCGACGGTGTCTGTAGTGATCCACGAGCATTGCTCTCTGATATTGGCCATCTCGAAATAATACGGGTTTATGCCGGTGTCTCGGAGAACTCCCTGAAAGGTGACTTCGTGCATGCGAGGCGAGCAGGATGCCACCACCACTCGATTGAGCCCCAGTTCGCGGATATCCTTTTTGATCATCTCCTGGCCCGGCTCCGAGCACATGAACTGGTTCTGGCGGGCCACGGCCACCTTGTCCAGAGTAGAGGCAAAAGCCCGCACCGTCTCCACATCCACAGTGGATGCGATGTTGATGCCGCACTGACAAACGTAAACGCCTATCTTGACTCCGTTGTCGTTCATCTTGCCACCTCATTCATACTTTCTGCAGTTCACGGAGCAGGCCGTTAACCGGCACGATATTCTGTCGAAGGAGCAGGTCTTCTTCAGGCAGCCCGAAGGCCAGGCCCAGCAACTGGGTCAAAAAGAGCACCGGGATGTGGATATGAACGCCGAGGTGTCGGGAAATATCCCTCTGATACGCGTCCAGATTCATCTGACACATGGGGCAGACGGTCACAATGCAGTCCGCTCCCTGGCTGGCGGCGAGAAGCTCGCCCACCAGGTTCATGCCGATCGCTTTCTCAGTGGTCATCAGAACCCCACCGCAACACTTCGTCTTCCACAGGTAGGGAAATGTCTCAGCCCCCACAGCCTCAATCAGCCCATCCATCGAGGTGGGAAGATAAGGTCCATCATATTCGCCATAGGGTCGCACGGTCTGGCAGCCGTAGTATGGCACAACCTTCAATCCAACAAGTTCATTCTTCACCCTATCGGCCACTGCCTTCACACCGATGTCGTTGGCCACCACATCGAGCAGATGGCGCACCTTGGTTGTTCCAAAGTAGCTCAATCCTGCTGCCCCCAGGATTTCACTCAACTGGCTTTTCAGAGCGGGCTCTCTTTGAAGGCGACGGTTCACCTTGAAGAGGTTCAAGAAACACGAACTGCAACTGGTCACCAGGTCGCGATGTTCCCGCTCTGCCAGAGCGAGATTGCGAGCGGGTAATGCCACAGAGAGCAGATAACTCAAGGACTCAATGGCATTGGCGCCGCAGCAGTTCCAGTCCTCCAGTTCCACAAGTTCGGCGCCGAGTTCTCTCATCACAGCCCTAGCTGAAGTGTCATACCCCCGAGCGGTGGAGAGAAGGCTGCATCCAGGCATATACGAGTACCACATCACCTGGCCTCCAATTCCTCGACCTTACGATAGATCGCCTCTATCTGATCGAGCCCTTTAATGTTTGCCGCCGAGGGATTCAAGGAGACTTTCCCTTTGCGCCACAGGGTGAATCCCAGACGAGTGTATCCCACAGCCCCGAGGCGTTTGGACTTGCCAAAGAAAGAGGTCATCATCTCCACTTCATGGAGTCGCCCATGCTTGCGCACCGTATCCCTGAAGGCCTCATAGAACCGGGCGCTGGAACTGACGCTTTCCATCCCTGCCTTCACCGACATCCGCTTTAAAGAGGACATGGTCTCAGTACACGCGATACCGCGCAAGCAGCGCAAGGTACATGCGTAACAGGCCGTGCACAGCCAGAAGGAGTTACTGGTCAGGACTTCTTCTTTGAGGCCAAGCTGAATCAGCCGCCACAATTGGCGGGGGGTA
>JAQTRE010000109.1 GCA_028711995.1 Dehalococcoidia bacterium
TCCCGGAAATCCCCCGAAAAGGGGTTATTCAGAGGGCAGAACCACCGAAAAGCCACACTCCGACGTTATTCGATGGAGGGAATTCCGCTGAATTGATTCTTTGGCGGACTTGATCAGAGGTTCCTTAATATTGTCGGAGAAGCTGCGGACGGGGCCGAAGCCATTGAATGGATAAAGAATAACTTTGCAGATGTTGTGTTAATGGATATTCGCATGCCAGGCGTCGGAGGGATCGAGGCTACCGCCAAAATAGTGCATCTGCGTCCCGATGCTAAAGTCCTGATCCTTACAGTTATCGGGGACCCCTATACACTGGCACAATCGATCCTACTGGGGGCTAGCGGATGTTATATTTATGGTCAGTCTCCGGATGAGCTGATCTCAAATATTCGATCCCTAGCATTGGGGCATACAATCCCACTCCCACCATCAGTCAAACCAATTCTACAGAAAATGGTCGATAATTTGAAATCGTACCGGACCGAATGCGCAGAAGTGACTAACGATGCATTGACGGCGAGACAGTATGAGGTTTTGAATCTTTTAACGGAAGGGATGAGTAACAAACAGATTGCCCAAGTCCTTAATTTGGAAGTATCGACGGTGAAGAATCATCTGAAGAATATCTACCTAAGGCTGGGCGTCCAAAATCGCTATGAAGCTATCAGATTTATACTGGATAAAAAGTGACTAAAGTAATCCCTATTTCTACCCTCAAGGCCGATGCCAGCAAAGCCAGAATTTCCAGCCGGGCAGCGGCAAACGCCCACTTGAGGTGCGACTCGGTAAAGCGATAGGCATTCTCCAGATGCGCTTCGGGAATCATAGTGGGATATTCATGGCGAAGCTTGGTGACCAATCCCGTCGTGTCGATCCTCACAGGGTATTCCTTCCGGCAATGCCCGCAGCTTAAGCAGGAGGAAAGCTCGGTTTTGGGGTCTTTTGTTATACCTTCGGAGAGGGAAGAAAACAGGACGCCTCGCCCGCCCAGGTGGTGATCGCTGCCGAACCTGTTCCCATAAACCGCGTATGCAGGGCAATGCAACAGACATTCACCGCAACCTAGGCAATAGAGAATCTCCTTGAATTCGCTGGCGGCGATCTCGCTCCGCTTGTTATCCAACAAAACTAGGCTGACCGATTTCGGCCCATGCACGCCTTTGACCAGCTTCTTTTCGATATCGGCGGTCTTGCTCGGCCCACTGAGAATATTGATGAAAGAGGTAATGACAGCGTTAGTTGGCGTAATAGGTTTGCAGTCGCGCCATGTTCAGCGCTTCCTCAAGATCAGGGTAGATTTTATCGATGCCCGCCAGGATGATGTGCTTTTGCGGTCGTATCATCACCTCGGTAACATTCCCCTCATTGTGAAGGATCAGGATCGCTCTTTCATCAGCAGCTATGGCATTGGTCCCGGTGATCCCGATATTGGCCGCTTCGATCTTAGCCGCCACCTCGTCCCGGATGATTTGGGTGAGGATGAGTGGATCGGCGGGAATCTCCCGGCCAAAATGGGCAGAGAGCACTTCGGCGATCTGCTCTTTGGAAAGGTGGCTTGCCGGACCTGTCGGATGGGAAGGTTTTTCCCCGGCTATCTGAACCACCCTGTCCCCGATATCGGTCTCAACCGCCTCGATTCCGCGCGATTCCAGTTCTCTGGCAAGATCGATCTCTTTGGTAACGTTCGACTTGGCCTTGACCACCAGTTTTTCTGATCCGATATCTTCCAGAACAAAAGCAATAGCTTCTTCCTGAGTCTTAGCCAGCCTTACCCCGATACCATGCCTTCAGGTTTTTGACGGCCTCTTCCAGAAGATTTCTATTGCCAACAGCGCATTCTCTTGCCGCTTTGAGCCTGGTTTTTCTTTCTGCCAGATCGGGAATTCTCCCTGCGTTGTCCCGCTGACGCGTGCGCACCGTGGCAAATGACTTCCTCATCTGGGAAAGTTGCTTCTTTTCGGCGGAGGCTTCTCGAAGGCTTTTCTTCATTTTGTGCTCTCCACGATTCATTTCAATTATAGCAGACGGGCTCCGATTTTTCGGAGCCCGTCCAATAGGATAATTTTTGAAGTTGGTTGCCCTTAACTCTCCAGTATCTGCATCGCCTCGTCCCGATAGGCGTCCATCAGATAGGGGATTCCGGTGACTTTGGCGCACTCTTCGGTAAGGGACATAAGGTCTTGGCGACTCATCACGCCCAGGTTGAAGCGCCTTGCGCCTGCCATCAATTGCTGCAAGCCCACCTTGATCTTCTGGCTGTAGCTGTAAATGCCTATCGCTCCCAGCGGAATGTTGTTGATTTCCTTGGAGCCGACGAGGTTCTTTACTTCCTCGTAACAGACGAATATCTCCTCGACCTTTGAGCCGAACTGGCTGACTGTATTGGGGAGTTTTCCTTGCTTGATCCAGGCGTCGATGTTCTTGCCGACCATTCCCGGGATCATCAAAGCACGGCCCATGCAGACGGCCTTGACGAATGGAGAACCCAGTGAGAGAGCCTTGAATACGCCGTCTTCGCTGCTGAATCCACCCGCAAAGGCGATATCCGGCACGCGCTCGCCTTTGTCAGAGAGCTTTTTGCAAAATTCGTAGGCTGCAGAATGCAGGTAGAGGCTGGGCATGCCCCATTCCTCCATCATCCGCCAGGGGCTCATGCCGGTACCGCCGCCAGCACCATCGATAGTCAACAGGTCGATCTTGGCTTTCGAACCCCATTTGATGGCCATCGCCAGTTCGCGGAGCCCATAGGCACCTGTCTTTAAAGTAACGCGCTTGAATCCCAGTTTTCTCAGACTCTGAACTTCATTGTAAAAGCCCTCTTCATCAATGAACCCCAGCCGGCTGTGGCGCTCGAATTCCTTGATGGCGCCGTCTTTGAAGGCCGCCTGATTTAGCGGGCTCGAAGGATCAGGGGTGACGATATACCCGCGTTTCTGAAGTTCCAGGGCGCGCTCCAGCGAATCGACCTTTATCTCTCCGCCGATACACTTGGCGCCTTGACCCCACTTGAGCTCGATGGTGTTCAGGCCGTGCTTTTTGCTGACGTATTCGGCAACTCCCAGACGCGTATCTTCCACGTTCATCTGCACCAGGATTTCACCGTAGCCCTGATGGTATCGACGATACTGCTCGATGCGGCGGTCCATATCCGGAGAGAGGGTGATCTTGCCCTTGGCATCGAGTTTCAATCCCGGGTCTATGCCGCAGACATTTTCACCGCAGACAGCAGTGATTCCAGAGATAGCCGCACCAACGGCGAAGTGCTCCCAGTTCTTGCGGGCGATTTCGGTGGAGCCGAGGGCGCCGGTGAAGATAGGCGCTTTCATCTTAACTTTAATATTCCAGCCGTATTCGGTTTCTGTGTTGACCCCGGGGAACGTGGCGGTATCCGGATCGCCGATGACTCCTTTGCCCAATCCTTCAGCACCCAGAGCATAACCCTGGATGTTCAGATGAGAATAATCGATGGGGTAGTCCTTATCGCCACCGGCGGTGATTTCGCCGAATGGCCCGGGGTAAATCAGTTCCCGGCCGCGGAAGGTGGCCTTGAACACTTCGCAGTTTCCCGTACAGCCGTCGACACATCGGCTGCACAGTCCGCTTGAGGGAACTATGCTCCGGGAACGATTGGCTGTCCGGGTGGCGTCATTGGCATTGGGTCGCTGCAGATTCATTTCGATATCCTCCCTTTTTGTTACAATAACTCTTCAAACTTGGTTAAAGCCTGATAATCCATAATACTGCTCATCGCTTTGTTTTCTGCCTCGATGCCGGCTTCCTCAGCGGCGGCTATCGGATTCATCCCCCCTATGAGGATCATTCCGATCCGGTTCAGCCCTATGGGTATTTCGCAGACTGACTCGCTGGTGTTCCCCATCAGAAAGAGAGCACCCAGCCCGGCTTCTTTCAGTCCGTTTACCACCTCCTCTACCGGGGGACGGCAAACCGCAGGGATTTCCCGGAAGTTGGCCAGTATTTTTCCGTTTCCTTTTTGGGCCGCTTGAGATACTGCGGTCATCTTTCCCCGGATGAAAACCTCGGAAGGATCGAGCGACGATCCGGCATAGTGAATCAGTTCTACGAAGCGCCATGGCACGTGATTTCGAATTTGGAGGATGCCACCGAATCGAGAATCCATGGGAACACCTGCTTTGAGCAGCGCGCCATTGACCACGGCGCTGCAGACTGTGGCTATTCCCACCTTTCCCTCCGGGACAATCAGATTGCCGATGGGCTGCCCTTCTTGAGCCACGGCTATGCGGTCACCGGCGCAGAGCCCGGCCCTGAACACTGGAGCCATTGCCTGCAACGCCTTTCTGAATTTACCGCTGGGGAAGAGGGATATGTTAACCGGTAGAGAACCGGAGCGGGTTTTCCAATCGAAACTGGTTTTGAAAGCCAGTATCTCAATTCTGGAGATGGCAAATCCGACTTTGTCCTGGACCAGGGCGCTCTTTAGTTCTTCGAGGCCATGCTCGGTAATCAGCCTGCCGTCCCGCCCGACCAGACGCGTCAGCCCTCGCTCATCCATCGATTTGAGATGGTAGCGTACTGCTCTCTCAGTGAGATCGATCCCGTGTCCCTGGAGGTGACGGGCCACGATCCGGGCGCCTACCGGGTCAACAGAGTCCTTGATGATTCTCAGGATGGCAATGATTTTCCGCTCCACTTCCTGGGATTCGATTCCGATCAAAGCTGTGTTTCTCCCTCGGATGACTTATAGGATAGTCGGCAACTGTTTGCCGTCGGATGACGATTACCTATCATATACAAGTATCGACGCTATGTCAAGGGAGTTTTTGGGAAGGGGGATGATGTCAAAAAGCAGCTGTTTTCGGCACAAATGCCGGATGCACCTGTATCAGGAGGATTGCACATCGGGGACCATGTCTCCCCGAACGGAGGAGGGAGATGTCTCGCGGAGATAAAAAAGAGGGGCTCCATGAAACCGGAGCCCCTCTTTGGTGCCAGAATAACGTCAATTTTTGCCGTTATTTTTGCCGACTATACCCAGCCTCTGAGCTTCATCGCTTCTACCACACGCTGGATAGCCTTGCAATATGCCGCCTGTCTCATATTGATCTTTAATTCTTTGTGCAGATCATAAACCGAGTGATAGGCAGTGGTCATCTTCTTATCGAGCCGCTCATAAACCTCGGCCTCTTCCCAATAATACATACTGAAATTCTGTACCATCTCAAAATAAGAGACGGTCACGCCGCCGCCGTTGCAGAGGAAGTCGGGGATGGTGTGGATTCCCTTACTGTAGAGAATGTCGTCGGCCTCAGGTGTGGTCGGACCGTTGGCCAGTTCAGCCACGATCTTGGCCTTGATCTTGCCCGCGTTCTTTTCGGTGATGACGTTTTCGATAGCGGACGGGATCAGGATATCCACGTCCAGTTCAAGAAGTTCTTCACCGGTGATCTTGTCCCCTTTCTTCAGGTTGCAGACAGAGGCGGTTTTGGCCTTGACAGTGCTGGCTTCCTCAGAATTAATGCCGGTCTTGCAATAGCAGCCGCCCTGGCTATCGCAGACCGCTATGACCTTGGAGCCGAACATTTCCTCAACCAGTTTGGCCGCATAGTACCCGGCGTTGCCGTAACCCTGAATGGCAACAGTGGCTTTGCTGAGGTCTATCTTGAGTTCCTTGGCCGCCTCTCGGATAGTGTACATGCCGCCCTTAGCAGTGGCGTCGCCGCGTCCCTTGGAGCCGCCGATAGCCAGCGGTTTGCCGGTGATAACGCCGAACTGCGGTTTATTGGCGATGACGGAGTATTCGTCCATCATCCAGGCCATAATCTGTGGAGTAGTGTAAACATCAGGCGCCGGCACATCCCTCTCCGGACCGATGAATGGGGCTATGGCCCGAATATAGGCTCTGCTGAGACGCTCGAGTTCACCCTGCGACAGCTCCTTGGGGTTACAGATGATGCCGCCTTTGGCACCGCCCAGAGGCACGTCAGCAAGGGCTACTTTCCATGTCATCCATGCACTCAGCGCCCGTACAGTGTCAATCGTCTCCTCGGGATGGAATCGGATGCCGCCCTTGGCAGGTCCCCTGGCGTCATTATATTGTACGCGGAAGCCCTCGAATATCTTGATCGAGCCGTTGTCCATGCGAACCGGAAGGGACACATGGAGTTCCCGCATCGGGGTCTTGAGGAATTCCGTCACATGAGGTTCGAGTTTCAGTATGCTCGCGCATTTGTCCACTTGCCTTTGAACGATTTCGAATGGATTGATCTCTGACATTTGTTCTACTCCTTTCTGTTTCTCTCCGCACAACCATTGGAGTGGCCGCGCAGGATTATTCCTTAGGATCTTTCTACCACTGCTACTGGTTCATTTCAGCAGTTCTTCGAATACGGTCAACGCCTTATAGTCAACAACCGCACTCATGGCTTTGTTATCGGCCTGGATTCCGACTTCCTCGGCCGCGGCGATCGGATTCATACCGCCGATGAGGATCATGCCTACTTTGTTAAGATCAACCGGGGTTTCGCACACCGATTCGCTGGTGGTGCCCATCATCAGCACTCCGTGCAGACCTGCTTCTTTCAAGCCGGCGATAGCCTTTTCCACAATGGGGCGGCAAACGGCGGGAATTTCCCGGAAATTCGCCAGTATTTTCCCGTTGCCCTGCTTGGCTGCCTGGCCCACCGAAGTCATCTTTCCCCGGATGAAGATTTCGGATGGATCGAGAGAGGAGCCGGCATAATGAACAAGCTCCACGAAACGAAGTGGAAGGCGATTACGAATTTGAAGAATGCCCCCAAAACGGGAATCCATCGGAATGCCGGATTTGAGCAGCACGCCATTGATAAGCACGCTGCATATTGTGCCGAATCCGATCTTGCCGGCGGGTATAACCATGTCGCCCAGACGCTCCCCCTCCGATACTACAACTACCCGGTCTCCAGCGCACAGTCCGGCTCGAAATGCCGGAGTCATGGCGGCAAGAGCCTTGCTGAACTTCTCTTTAGGGAACAGGGACACATTTACCGGCACTAATCCGGATCTCGATTTCAGATCGAAACTGGTCTGGAAGGCCCGCATTTCGATTCTGGATAGCGCCAATCCTACCTTGTCCCGCACCAGAGCGCTGGCAATCTCTTCCCTGCCATGGTCGGTAACAAGCCTTCCATCACGGCCCACCAAGCGGGTCAAGCCCCTTTCATCAGTGAGTTTGAGGTGGTATCGAACGCCTCGTTCGGTCAGGTCTATCCCATAGTCGCACAAGCGCCGTGCCACGATGCGCGCCCCGACGGGTTCTTGAGATTCGCTGACGATTCTCAGAATGGCTAAAACCTTGCGCTCAACTTCCTGGGTTTCTGTCCCGATCAATTGCCAACTCCTGATCTGATTTAGCGAAAACGAATACGGTAATATTTTGCCGATCAAACGGCAACCCATTGCCGTTTAAACCGGAGTGATAATACCATTTCTGACCGGCGGGTGTCAATATCGATACCGTAACATAGGCTTTTATGAGTGGGTTGTAATCGGTAATGGTGATGTTAAATCGGTAATATTGCCGTATAAATGGCTTGATGACGCACGGTTTTATGTGATTCCGGCAATGCGGCAATGTTTTCGGCAATTGACAAGCGGTTATCCGCGCACTAAAATCAGCAGTTGTGGCACATGGAGTCGAGAGAAAACGATCGGCAATTCTGGAAATCCTGCGAGCCAGTGAAAAGCCGCTCAGCAGCTCAAAGATAGCCGAAGAGCTTCTGTCGCGAGGGTTAGACGTCAGCGAGCGGACGGTGCGCCTGTATCTGCAGCAGATGGACCATGAAGGACTGACGAGCAGCCTGGGCAAACGCGGCCGCATCATCAGCGGCAGGGGATTGGACGAACTGGACTCTTCCCGGACCATCGAGCGAGTGGGTTTTTTGTCCGCCAAAATCGATCGAATGACCTACGGCATGAAGTTCGATCTGACCAATAGAACAGGGGCAGTGGTCATCAACGTCACGCTGGTGGATCCCAGGGAATTCGCCAAGCGCGTCGATATGATTAGTAAGGTATATGAAGAAGGCTATGCAATGGGCCATCTTCTGGCGCTCCTGGAGCCATTGGAACATGTCGGACATATCTCTGTGCCGGGGGATATGATAGGAATAGGCACGGTATGTTCCATCACTCTGAACGGCGTGTTGCTCAAATACGGCGTTCCCACCAACTCTCGTTTCGGCGGGCTTCTGGAACTCAAGGACAAGAAGCCGACCCGCTTTGTCGAAATCATCACCTACGATGGAACCAGCATCGATCCCCTTGAGGTTTTCATCCGCAGCGGCATGACGGACTACGTGGGCGCTATCAAAAACGGCAATGGGCGAATCGGCGCGAGCTTCCGCGAATTTCCGGCGGAGAGCCGTGATCTGGTGGAGGAACTGGCGCTCAAGCTGCAGAAGGTGGGCCTGGGCGGGTTTATGAAGATCGGACGCCCGGGTCAAACACTTCTGGAAATACCGGTGAGCGAAGGGAGAGCCGGGGCAATCGTCATCGGCGGGCTCAATCCGATGGCGATCCTTGAGGAGACGGGGTTACGCACCTATTGCAGAGCGATGGCCGGACTCATCGACTTCAACCGGCTGTTCCACTACAAAGAGCTGAAAAGTCGCATTCAGGCCTACATTTGAGGTCGAGTGATATCCTAAGGAGAATCAGCCTCTTTGAACTTGTAGCCCACATTCCGCACTGTCTGAACGAAGGAATGGTCGGCGTCTTCGATCTTGCTGCGTAATCTTCTGATATGCACATCTACCGTACGATCGCCGCCGTAGTAGTCGTATCCCCAGACCTTGTCCAGGAGAATCTGGCGATTGAGCACCCTGCCCTTATTGCTGACCAGAACCTTGAGCAACTCGTATTCCTTGAAGGATAAGTCTATTATCCTGCCGGCGACAGACACTTCATACTTGACCAGATCGATCATCAGGTCGCCGTGCTTAATCAGACTTTCGCTCTCAATGTTGCTCTTTCGCAGCAACACGTTCTTGATCCTGGCCAGCATTTCCACAGGTTTGCAGGGTTTGACGGCGAAGTCATCAATGGCCAGCGTGAAACCAAAATCCCCGAGGGCGTCCTCGGACAGAAGGATGATGATAGGCAACCGGGTTTCTGTCTTCAGCCGTCGTGAAAATGCCAGCCCGTCGGCAATGCCCCGGAAGGCGTCCATGTCCAGGATGAGTAGATTTGGGTTTTCTTCTCCGATCGTCACAATAGCCTCTCTGCTATACGGAATGCGCACGCAGTCGAGGTTTCCGGACTGAAGTGCCGAAGAGAGCTCTCTCATCAGGGCATTATCGTCGGTAAGGATGAATATTCTGGCGCGGGTTGTTTTTGGCATTTCCAAGGTCCTGTAAGTAGGGGCTACGGCAAGCCCCTACTTAATTGGTTATTATATTACCACAAAATCAGTGAGCCTGTGTCGCTTCGATCCCTTTGGGGGAAAGATCCGAGCATCTTCTGCCTTCACATACTGCTGAGTGTAGCTGGCGGACTCAGCCGTTGCCTGTAAAGCCGAAAGAGATTGCTCAACGTCACTCGCAATGATGTACACCTGATGAAATCCGCCTGGATAAGGTCGGCTGGAACACGGGGGAAAACCCTCAGATCGTATGGGTGTAAACCCTATTGACAAGTCTTACACGCCGCTGTAAATTTATTTATGTAGTTAATAGTTAATCGCATAAATAATTATCATAGTGAACCTTTGGGGGGCAATCATGCAGAATGAACGTTTGGACAGGACTATCGAAGTGATGGTACGCATTCCACCGATCATGCATCGGAAGACTCACCGGGATGTTTTCCGGGTAGCACTGGAGCAGAGCGGCGCCGGTATTGCACCTCATCACCTGATGATCATGAAAGTGCTTGAAGAATCAGATACGC
>JAQTRE010000110.1 GCA_028711995.1 Dehalococcoidia bacterium
CGCGCGATCTTACCTCATATGCCATATATGTGATGAACCGGGGGAACCGCCCTCTGAAACTGGAGGGGGTTACGGAGATTGTGTGTGACCGGCACGATGCCGCAGCACTGCGAAAGATGGTGCCCCCGTTAGAGTGGCATGCGATTGTTGACTTCTGCGCCTATGAACCATCCGATGTTGCCATCTTATTGCAAAACCTCCCCGGTTCAGTTCAGCAGTACATCAACATCAGCACGGCCTCTGTGTACCAGAATTCATTGCTTCTACCCATGAAAGAGGATACGCGAAAAGTAACCGGCCCGCTGCCGGGACCTCATGGAGACTACGCTTACAAGAAGTGGCTCACCGAGATGCAGCTAAGGGAGATTTGCGAAGCAAGGGGTATTGCGCATATCTCTTTGCGCCCTCCCTTTGTCTATGGGAAATATAATTACGCCCCCCGAGAATCCTACTTTTTCAATCTCATCGCCAGCAACGAGCCGATAATCGTACCCTCCCCGCCGCAAGCGCTTTTCTCTATGGTCTCCGTGTGGGATTTGGCAAGGATCTGTATTGCCTGCCTGGGGAATGAGAAGGTCTTCAATAATGCCTACACTGTGTGCTCTGAGGAATTGGTGTCCTATGATCGGCTGATAGAGGTGTTGGAGACGATAGCCCCCAGAAAATTCAACGTACAGCGGCAGCCGGTGCGCGTTATAGAGGCTCGAGGCATACCGTTGCCATTTCCTCTGGAAGAACATCTTGTTTACTCCGGGTCACTGCTACAGAAAACCCTGAATTACCGATACATGTCTTTCCAGGAGGGGATGACCAGAACCTACAACTGGTTTCTCAAGGTAAACGGCCAGTGACTCCGATTCGAAGGAGGCTCTTGTCCTCAGCTTGTACATACTCAACCCTTTTGTTATACCACTTCCAATATTGCACATGGGTTCAAACACGGGCCCGAAACTTCCGCAGAGGGTGTGTGCCGGAAAGTTGTGCAGCCCTCCTTCAGCCTTCCATATGTAACCATCCATTCATGGGCTTATCCAAGCGTTGAGATTCCAAACTCAGTAGTGGGGAATTTTGCCGGAGGGAAGCGCGTCGTCATACCATATTGGGAAACAGCCCAAAGATGAAGTGAGGTTGATAGTCGCCAGCCTAAGAGGAGTATTGGCAAGAGCCTAAAAACTGCAAACAGAATGTATCGAACACAGCGAAGAAGAAGGCCAATATATAAGCCACTGAGGTAAAATCGTGAGTAAAAGAATAGGCCCGTGTTTCAGAGGGAGTTCGACCCTCCCCCGTCTCCACCACGATCGAAAAAGACCTCAGCCATTATTGACTGAGGTCTTTTTGTATGTAAAGCCATGGACGGGGAGTTCGAGGTATAACAAAAACCCGGTCTCCACCATGTTGACAACATCACCGAACATCAAACCCTGCCATTTTACACAGGCAACGACAGCACCCCCGAGGCTACAGCGGATGGCGTTCCCTTTCTGGAGCATCGAACACGATGCAAACATAGTGTGCGCTGAGGGCTGCTGCCACTCCACCAATCTTCCCATTGCCATGCCGATGTAGTCTAAGCCGTGCTAAGATTAACCAGTGCCTCTATCGAAAAGATGACTTAAAGAAGGAGAAATAACAGAATGGCAAGTCTAAATAAGGTAATGATCATTGGCAATGTCGGCAGCGATCCAGAAATGCGTTTCACCGCAAACGGTAAACCCGTTACTTCATTTAGTGTGGCAACAAACCGGGTGTATTCTTCCCCCGATGGCGAACGTAAGGAAGAAACAGAATGGTTTAATGTTGTTGTTTGGAACAAACTAGCTGAACTCTGTAATCAATTCTTGGGCAAGGGGCGGCTAGTATACGTCGAAGGCAGACTACGAACTCGTTCATGGGAGGGCCAGGACGGACAGAAACACTACCGCACAGAACTCATTGCAGAAGTGGTAACTTTTCTTGATAAGGGTGGACAGCCGTTGGAGAGGAGCGACAAGCAGACGACCTCTGAGAGGGGAGACCCGAGGGAGATGACTGAAGCTACCGATCCAGAAGACCTGCCGTTCTAAGAGAGTGAAAATAGGAGAGGGCCATTTATATTATCCAGATTTCTAAAGTCAAAAATGAATGCCATGTTATTATCGGCTGATTAAGGAACCCATGGCTCTTCATAGCATGTTCACCATGAAACGTCAGGGGAACCTCTGATTAAGTCCTGATCAACCCCCTCGCCCCCAATCTTGGGGGAAGAACGGGAATCCTGCACCGCTTGATCAGAGGTTCCTTAGTGTCTGTTGTCCGTCGAGAGACCTGCCAAGAGCCGTTCACCGTCCTTGGAGCCTGTCGCTCAGTCTCGTGTAACGGCGCTGTACTCGGTCATTTTTAATTGCCAAAGCCACCGCTGTCCTGCTTCCGATCAGAACGACCAACTTCCTGGCACGACTAAGGGCAGTGTATAGAAGGTTCCTTTGCAACATGATGTAGTGCTGGGTCAGCATCGGAATGACTACAGCCGGATATTCACTACCCTGCGATTTGTGCACGGAGATGGCGTAGGCGAGGACAAGCTCATCAAGGTCGGTACGGTCGTAGCCGACCACCCTGTCGTCGAAGCTGACCTGAAGCGTGTGTTCCTCCGGGTCAACCGATGCTATCCTCCCCACATCACCGTTGAACACCTCTTTTTCGTAGTTGTTGCTAGTCTGCATTACTCGGTCACCCATTCGAAATATCCTGCCCCCGTAGGTTAGCTCTACGCCGGAGGGGTTGAGCATGGCCTGTAGCTCCGCGTTGAGGTTGCTTACTCCCACGGTTCCTCGATGCATCGGGGTCAGGACCTGGATGTCCTCCATCGGGTTGAAATCGAAGGCCCGGGGAAGCCTGAGCGAACAAGTCTCTTTGATTGTCTCCAAGACTTTGTTAGGGTCTTCCCTGTCGATGAAGTAGAAGTCCTTTTTCCCGTCGGACTTGTTCGTGATGAATTGACCCTCGTTCACTCGGTGCGCGTTGACCACGATCAGGCTTTCCTGTGCCTGTCTGAACACCTCGGTGAGTCTGACGGTTTCGATGGAACCTGAGTTGATAATGTCTTTCAGAACGTTCCCAGGCCCGACGGAGGGCAGTTGGTCCACATCTCCCACCAATATCAGCCTTGCCTCCGGCGGGATCGCCTTCAGCAGGTGATTCATCAGTAGTATGTCCAACATGGACGCCTCATCAACCACCACGAAGTCGGCTTGAAGAGGATTATCTTCGTTCCTGGTAAATGCGCCTTTCTTCGGGGTGTACTCAAGCAATCGGTGTATCGTCTTTGCCTCTTTGCCTGTAACCTCCGAAAGTCTCTTGGCCGCTCTTCCAGTGGGAGACGCCAGGAGAATCCGCTGCCCTTTTCTTTCGAGTATCTTGATCAGGCTGTTGACCAGGGTTGTCTTGCCTGTTCCGGGACCACCGGTGATGATAAGCGCTCTGCTGCTGGTGGCCTTGCGAATGGCTTCCTGCTGAAGGTCGGCCAGTTCGATTCCACTTGCCTGCTGTACCCATTTAATGGCCTTCTCTGCGTCGATCTGAAGATCACCCGCAGGAGATTCAATTAGTGCGCCGAGCCTTTTAGCCACATTCACCTCGGCGACATGGAGAAGCATGAGATAGACCGGCCTGTCCTCCCATTCTTCTTCTACAGCGACACGGCCCTGCACAACCATGGCTGATATCGCCTGCTTCAGCACAGCCATATCCACGCCCAGCAACAAGGTTGATTTTTGGGTCAGTTCATCGTAGGGGAAGTACACATGGCCCTCGTTAACGAGCTCGCTCAAGACGTAAAGGATGCCGGCCTCAGCCCTGATCTGAGACCCGGGGTCGATGCCCATGTTCTGGGCGATCCTGTCTGCGGTCTTGAATCCAATGCCGGTGATATCAAGTGCCAGACGATATGGATTCTCACTGACGATGGCGATGGCCTTGTTACCATAGGCCTTGAATATCTTAACCGCATATGTGGAACTCACGCCGTGACCCTGTAGGAAGACCATGACCTGCCTGACCTCTTTTTGCTCGCCCCAAGCCGTGCAAATCCTCTCTTGCCTGATCGGGCCGATGCCTTCAATCTCAAGGAGTTGTTCGGGTTTTTGCTCGATGAGGTCGAAGGTTTCAATGCCGAACCTTCCCACTATCCTCTTCGCCATCACCGGGCCTATGCCCCTGACCAGTCCGGAGGCGAGGTACTTCTGTATGCCCGTAAGGGTGGATGGGAGTACGGAGAGGCAGCTTGAAATGCGGAATTGCCGGCCAAACTTGGGGTCGTTGGTCCACTCGCCGGTGAGCCTGAGCGTTTCTCCGAGGTTGGGCAAGGCCATGTTGCCGACGATGGTAACAAGGTCACGCTGCTCCGGTACTTGAAGCCGAGCGACAGTGTAGCTGTTCTCCTCATTGAAGAAGACAATGCGCTCTAGGACACCTTCCACGGTGGACGTAGTGAGTGCGCCGTTGTTTTGTGCCGATCCGATGTTCATCGGCTGTTACTATAGCAGATTTACAGTCGGGGCTGCACGAACGCCAATGCATCTCTTGATAGCCCTCTCAGAAACTGAGAATTGTGCGCATCTGCGTCAACGCCTTACAGCTCTGTTGAGAAGTACAGACTTTGTCTCTTGTTTTCTGCCCACACCATGAAATCATAGTGTGGGTGAGACAAGAAAGTCCAAAAATCGTCCGGGGCCAGGGATTTTAACAAACGGGGAAACGTTGTTGCCTCGACTTTACGAGGAGCATATCTTGCGGCCTTGTGCTGTCAAGGGGATTACCGGCATATCATTTTCGGGCTCTCAGTCACCCTCGATAGCCCTGCGGCTCTCGAGAATGCAGGTAAGGGCACAGTCGAGGCAAAGTAAGGGATGAGAATCGGAGTTGCTTGGCAAAGGAAGGTAGCCCGCATACTTGATATTCTCATAGCGGAAGAGACTTAAGCTTGCAGCACCATTTGCTGTGTGGTAGTATGACAGCGTGCATTTGGTAAATGACCTTTTGCTTACTTAATGAATTTTTGAGAAAGAGGCCGCTATGATTATATTATTCATTCTTGGTATCATTGTCCTTGTTGTTGGTTTATATCTGACGCAGACAAACAAGGGAAGCGATGGAGACCCTAATTATCGACTTGGGGGAAGAATTGCCAGCATCATCGCGGTCATCATTATCGTCATGAGTGTCATTGCTAGCTCATTTACGACTATCCCCGCCGGTCATCGCGGGGTGGTCATCCGCTTTAGTGCGGTGACGGGCACAATCCTGGATGAAGGCCTCCAGATGAAGTTGCCGTTCGTCGATTCGGTTGTAAAAATGTCAGTCCAGACCGAGAAATATGAAATCGGTGCGGCCTCGGCATCCCGTGATCTTCAAGATGTCAACACTACGATTGCCCTCAACTGGCGTTTGGATCCAAGCATGGCCGACGAGATTTACCGGACGCTGGGAACGGAGTATATCCAAAGGATCGCCGCTCCGGCCGTTCAGGAGACCATCAAGCAGGTCACCGCAAAATACATTGCCGAAGACCTTATCCTGAAACGTGAAGCGGTCAAAAATGAAATCCAGGAGAACCTGTCGGCTCGACTCTTGGAGCGCGGCATAATCACTGAGACTGTATCGATAACGGAGTTTCGGTTCAGTAGTACGTTCGTTGCCGCTATCGAAGCCAAAGTGGCGGCAGAGCAGGCAGTATGGGAGGCAAGGAACAAGCTGGAGCGTGTCAAGGTTGAGGCTGATCAGGCAGAAGCCGCGGCCGTAGGGGAAGCGTCCGCTCGAATCGCCAAGGCAAACGGTGAAGCCGAGTACATTCGCATTGTCACTGACGCTCAGGTTGCCGCTAACAATGCTATTGCTGAATCTCTAACACCTCAAGTGTTGCAGTATATCTTGCTCGACAGGATCGGAGAAGATATCAAAGTCATTGTGATACCTTCGGGTCAGGGTCTCGACCTGGTGCTCCCAGAGATAAACCCGTAAGAGCCGAAGGGTATAAACTGCGGCTTAGCGATGGCATCTCAGGCACAGGTGAAGGAAACCGAGTGGTTCGGCACAGTCGTTTGGGGAGGTCAGGCGGAAAGTTGCAACCAGTTTCTGACGAAACGCCAATCACAAGCCGCGAATGCCGCCATAACCCTTTGTGCGGTTTCCGGTAAGTACCCCTTCAGGCCTAATGCCGTGATTTTGGTAATAAGCCCATGGATGCTCTTGATGCCGCATCTCTGGAGGTGTCAGCATAGGCCGTATCCGCAAACCAACTGCCCTTTTTGGCGGCGGGTTCCTGCTCCTCAGCCTCAATGCCGATCAGGATATCACCCATGAGCATCAGGCTGCACAGCGGGCTAATGGTAAAACTTCCGGTCATGATCGGAGCCGAATCCGGAATCTCCATTCCCGGCCCGGAGGCCAACATCAATCCCAGGGCGGCAGTCAGGTCATTAGGATGATCGAATGCCCAGTTCACGTAGGCTTGAAGATCAGGCGGAAAATCTTCCACTGTGATCACGCTGCCGGTAGACTCGAGTTCAACGCCCGCATCCGCCAGGAATCCAACGACGTATTCTATAGTGCGGTAGTGGATGCCGGTATCCATGGCGGAATAGGTGGCCACCGATATCGGGCCCAAGCTTCGGGCATTCTCAGGGACGTTGGGGTTGAGTTGGTTCCCGTCTATATCCACCAATCCCAGGGAAAATCCCCCGGAGACGATCTCTCCGATGGCCTGCTGATGCTCTTCCTCGGTTTCAGCATATCAGCCAATGCGTTCACCAACTGGGCAGAAAGGCGCTCTCTCAGGGATCCGTTTGAAGTTTGCGTCACATCAGGTGTTTCACTGCATGACGCGGCATTCGCTGAGGCATCCGCACCGCATGGTGACTTTCGGCCCATGCTACTTGGGCAAATTTCCTATTCTGTTCGTAAGACATACTGGAATAGAATAGTGACACCTTCGACCGAACAGAGGGATAAGGCAGTGGAACAAGACCCATGAGAAAGGGAATACGCAGTCTTTTGATCGTGCTGACAGTGTTGATGGCAACGGCTTCCGTTGTGATCGGTGTGGTCGGTCCCAAAAACGGATTCGGGGGTGGAATGATCATTACGTTGCGGGAGACTGCACCCCCCGCAGATACGCCGCTATTCGTGATCGAAAGTTCCCCCAATCCCCGATACCTGAGAAGTGCTATAGGAACAACATACGACGGGACGAATTGGCAACTGGATAAGGTTGCCTGTCAGTTCCAGAATATCAGTACGTCCTCCGGCGATAACAGCCGACTTCCTCTCTGCATATCCTCTCTATCCCTAAACTACCGCAATTTTGACCGAGATGTGCTGAACGACGCTTCAACCCTTGTTGATGTCCGCTGTCTACAATTGCCAGACACTATCTCGGAGAGAGTGAAAGACCTCTCCCGACGCATTACGGAGAATATGCCAAGCCCGTTTGAGAAGGCCAAGGCAATAGAAGAATTTCTTCAAGCGAAATATGAGTACAAACTGGATTATCAACCGGCACCCTCGGACTGGGAGCCGAACGACTGGTTTCTGTTTGAATCCAGAGAGGGCATCTGCGGTAATTTCAATTCCGCCTTTGTGATCCTTGCTCGGGCATCCGGCATACCTGCAAGGCTGGCTGCGGGCTATTACATCCAGCCGGGCCAGGGGGAGCAACAGGTTGTCTATGCCAACCAAGCCCATGCCTGGGTGGAGGTAGGATTTCATGGGATAGGTTGGCTTGCCTTTGATGCGGCCCGTCAATGAGGGCGCAAATCAATCGGATGTTGCTGAGGCAGAATCCGGAGCTGTTCTTGAGTTATCCCCACAGTTGTCTCCGTCAGCTCTGATCTCTCCGGATATGCCTTTAGGCAAGTAATCACATCGGGTTTATCTCCATTGACCAAAGACCAAAACAGGGGTAGTATAGAGAAAACGTCGAGTTCAGTCTTCAGACACGAACTCTGGCGGCGGATCAATTGGGACGTAACGCCACTTGCTGCATGTGGGGACACTTGACTGTGTCCTCACTGTTCCACTGTTCAGGGAGATATCGTATGACTAAACAAGTGATCATTGTGTTGGGTAGCCCTCGTAAAAATGGGAATTGCGCCATCCTGGCTGAACGAGCACCTGCTGGCGTGCGTGCTTGTGGTGCCAAGGCGGAGATGGTCTATTTGCATGGGCTGGACATGGAGCCATGTAACGCCTGTGACGCCTGCCAGACAGCAACTGAGGCGGACTGCATCATCAATGATGAAATGACCACCCTTCTACCCCGATTGCGCCAGGCCGATTCGCTCCTTATTGCCAGCCCGGTGTATTGGTTCACCTTCACAGCTCAGACCAAGCTTTTCATTGATCGAGCATTCTATGCCTTGAACGGGCCGCAGGGTAATGCGCTGAAAGGGAAACCGCTCGGGTTGATTATGACCTATGGTGATAACGACCCCTTCACTTCAGGGGCTGTCAATGCCTTACGTACTTTTCAGGATATTTGCCGCTTCATCGAAGCACCTGTGGCTGGCTTGGTTTATGGGAGTGCGAGTGGTGTGGGTGATATTCAGAAGCAACCGGATATACTCCAACAGGCTTATCAATTGGGGCAGAGACTTGGCGCCGGATAAGGTTTGTCGTGTTATGTATCGAACATGACTGGTCTGACGATTTGTACCATCCAACAAAAGCTGTTTCTGCGCCCTGAATGGCAGTCACTCACGGAGACCTCCTGCGGCCAAGATCGTGGAGATCCACGAGTAACACACAGCGGTGGCAACATACCTTCCGGGTTTACTCTGGCTTTTGGGGTATTTAAATCCGGGTCAGGTTCTGGCTAGGTGGCTGGATACTCGTCCAGAGTTACATTGGACATTCTTGGATGGCCTCCACAGTCTGAGGAGGATTTTGGCCTGATTGCTGCTCGTGCCGGCTCCTCTTCTCTTGATAATCTTTGCTGCTGACCCTTCCATCTCATGGCCTACCCTCTTCAGAACGTCTACTGGTGGCTTGAAATCAAGTGCGTCCTTGAAAGATGTCCCAGATATCCAAATCAAAGCCTTCCTGTTGATGGATGGCCAAGTTTGCCAAACGCATTCTCTCGCCAGCCTGGTTGGCCAAATCCTCGTCCTGAAAGAAACGGTCAATAACCCAGCCTCTGTGAAGTCCTTGGTCCAAGCGTAAAAGGCCCCCGGCTTAATCCCTTCTCGCCGGCAGAGATCACTTACCCCCACCTCCCGTCTGAACCCCTCCATGACGATGCGAACCTTCTCCTCCGGGGTGTACTTATGTCTTGCTGCTACTCTCACCTGCTGCATGAACCCTCGCGTTTCCTGGGTCCTGGTTTCAGCAGCATTAGCCTTATCTTCGATGTTCTGGGACACGCTTAGCTCCTTTCTATATTGACGTTAGTCTACTACCTCATCGGAGATTACGCCACCCCTCCCCCCTGTTCGGTTTCTTTACCCCTTTTCGTGTCCCATTATCGCTGACGGTTTACCGCCATCCGACCTCAGAAAAGATATGATCCATTAGAAAATATAGGAACCTCTGATTAAGTCCCGAATCATGCGATAATAATGGCAGACTACTTCAAGGAGACCTGCCGTGATAAATGGACCCACATTTGCCAGCTTGGCCTATGACAATAAGAAGAAGAGGACTCGTCGAGAGAAGTTTCTGGAAGAGATGGATCGGGTGATTCCTTGGGAAGAATTATTGAAGATCGTTCGGAAGCGCTATCCGAAGAAAGGGAATGGTCGCCAGCCGATGCCATTGGAGCGGATGCTGCGGATTTACTTCATGCAGCAGTGGTACGGGCTTTCCGATCCGGCAATGGAAG
>JAQTRE010000111.1 GCA_028711995.1 Dehalococcoidia bacterium
TCTGCTTATGCCTGTGGTTCTCTCTGAACATCCCTTCACCTCAAGTCGAATAGCCTCAACTTGAGTCTATCGCATCCCAATATCAGCTTCAATACCAAGGCGCTACCTTTTTGCAGGAACGCCAATCGATACTTCCGTGAAAGTGGGATACGAATAGGTTACAACAACATAAATCTGGGTGCATAAAGAATCAAATCCTCCCATAGCAGACAGCTTTATTCCGGCTTCCAGTGATGCGATATCTGCGACTGCCCAACTGCCTCCACCTGGTCTGGTGATAATTTCGCTCTTAGTTGTAAAGCTGTTAACTATGTTTGCGCTAGTACCTAATGAAGTATTCCCACCTAGATACAGGAAAGGCTGTGAGCTTCCACCAGATGCTGAATAAGTATTTGTAATTCGATAATATACTGTTACAGAGGAAATAGTTGCATCAGCAGGGATTGTTCCATTATCTAATGAGTACGAGTCTGTTACTACACTTGTGCTTCCTGTATGCACATAAGTTGAGTAGTCATCGGTGCTTGCTTCATCTACATTTAGATAATTAGCTACAGCAGGTTGAGCAGTTAGATTTGTTGTATATCCCGCAGCATTTGGGCGTAATGTGGCTGAAGTAGCAGTAGATTTAGTTGCTCTGAAGATAAAGTCAGTAGCATCAACCACTAATGCATAGGCGTTGTTCTTACTGATAATCTTTTGTTCGGAGGTGGGCGGCGCCGGAAGGTTCACATCCGCTTGCAATGTCAAATTCGTGGTGATGTCCAGGCTGGCGGCATCGGCTACAGTGTTGGTATCCCCGTCCATACCAATCCACGCCTGGTCGCGGACCGCGTCTGTGTCACCGAGCCACATCGTCTTGTTCTTGGTCTGGGAAGGAGCCAGGGTGAGATAATCCATGGCCCAGTTGACCGAGCCTGCCTCATCCAACCCTAAGGCCACCACATCCTCTGAGGTGCCTCCATAGGTGACGGCCACATCCTCGCCGTCATCCTGGATGTAGTGGCCATCTACCAGCGCCTTGGCATTGGTGGGAACCAGGAATCGCCCCGATATCTCAGATGTACCCGAGTTGTAGAAGGAGACGTTGTAGTAGTAGCTGTATCCCTCCAGGGCTAGAGCCACTGTCGGGATCATCAGGGTCATGACCAGCAGAACTGAGGCAAGAATGAACATCCTTTTCATTATCCGGCGCTCTTCCAGAAGAAGTTATACCCCAGATAGATAACGAACATGAAAACGATCACCGCCATAAACGCAGGGGAAAACAGCCCCAACCGGGCCAGGATGGGGATCGGAACAAACCCCAACAACATCCCGGGCCGAGCGGTCTGAAACCTGGTGGAGGATACCGTCATGCACCCCAGCATCAGCCCCATACCCACCAGGTTCCACATCATCGAGGCGCTTCCGAAGAGGTCATCCAGGCTGTCGTTGGCGTCCTCCACGAAGGTGCCGTCCCACTGATCCTTGTACTCATCTGCTTTGGTTTGAGTCCACTCTCTGGGGGTGGCGCCGGGGACGGTGACCTGGGTCAGAAACAGAGAAGGGCATAACGTCCGCAGGCCAGTAATAGCGCCCTCAAAATACATCTCCCCGGATTCTGCCAGGACAATCCCAACGCTCTGGGTTATCAGCTCGCCCGGGGCGTCCCAGGCAAACTCCAGCTCGATACCGAGGTCGATAATGTACGCTTTGAGCCATGTTTGGTTTTCACTCTGCCCCTCAAATGGGCTGTACTCGTTAGAGGTCAATGTCATGGTGGTGATGGATGGGGTTGCCCAGTAGCTGGGACTGGTCTCGATCCGGATGACGTAAGCACCGTTCCACTCCGGGGCGGTATCCGCCGGGAAGTACATCGCGGCGCATCCCTCCCCATACCCATAGTCAAAGAAGGGGTAAATGGAGGCGATCCCCAGCACCTCGCTCTGGTCAGTCTCCATCAGCCGGATGAGGAAGGTTTTGTTGGCCGGATCCTCCGGCTGGTCTTCGGCGAGATCCCAGTCGATGGTGTAATGCAGCACCAGGAGATAGTCGCCCTCCTCCACCAGGTCCCTCACCGCCATGGCGGTGTTGATCAGGAGGGTGTCCGGGGCGGGAGGATCTTCAGCGTGGACAGGGGAAGCCGTCAGGAGCGCTGTCAGGATGATCAGCGCACAAATGCCGCAACGCCACAGCCGCCGGAGTCCCGTTCCTGGATCTTTTGACGTAATTCTTGAGCCCATTGCCGGATCAGCATGATGTAAGCCGGGTTCTTAGTGGGTTGGCCATTCATCCATCGATATATCAACTCTCTATCGATTCCCAGTCTCCTGCCGATCACCGCAACTGGTATTCCATTCTGTTGAAGATATCGGACATCCTCCGCAAACGTTTGGGAGCTGTATATCTCTACCAATTGAGCGTTGACATTGTCCCTCAATGGACTGAGGTCAACATGCGGCGGAGGGGTTTTCACCTTTACGGTGACGGTGGAGGTCTGGACCACCCGAGCACTTACCGTCATACATCATCTCCTTTCACCGCAAGTATAAGTAATTATAGCTCCCTAAAGTGTGACTTCGGAGTCACATAGGCACGGTTTACCTTCTGCTATCCTCTCCACAACTGGGGAAACCCAAATCTGAAGAAAGGAGGTAAGCCAATGGGTAATTCGACGATGCGGATCGTGATGGGGATCGTGGCGGTGATGATTGCGTTTGTGATGTTCCCGATGGTGCTCAGCGCAGCCCATGATATCCAGATCGACGACACCACGGACTCGTTTGCCGGTGTAACCACCGATGTCGCTGTGACTACGGCGAACGTGGTGCTGACCGGGGATCTGTGGAATGACGACAACGGGCATATCACCAGCATCACATCCAGCCTGGAAACCGACGTGCCGGTGGCCGGTACGTATGTAGCTGCCACGCACACGCTCTCTGTCTCCGGCCTGACGGCGTCTGAGACCCGGACGTTGACCGTGCTCTACGAGGCCGATGCCCTGGGAGACTATACCGGTCTCGGCAGCATGGTGGGTATCGCCCCGATGATCATCTTCATCGGTCTGCTGTTTGCCGGTGGTTTGAGCGTCTTCACCGGCGTTCGGAGTAAATTCTAACCATTCAACAGCGAAATCAAATTCTGAAGAAAGGAGGTTCAAATGGACGCAAATGTCAAAAAGGTAGTGGGTGGCCTGGTGTTGATCGTCATCGCCTTGTCGATGTTCCCGATCGTTCTCGATGCGACGGGGACCATCCTGGATGATGCCAATCTGGCCGACTATACCGGCCTGGAGTCGCTCGTCTCGATTGCCCCGCTGATCATCTTCGTTGGAATGATCTTCAGCGGCGGCTTTTTCGTGTTCACCGGCGCTCGGACGGCCCGGAAAAGCAAGCAGTCCGGCGGCGACGCCAGTAAATACCGGTATTAAGCAACCGGGAGAGTCCCCAGGTGCATCTCAGCGATCGTGGGAGGAATGTTTTTTGTGAATATACCGTTGATACCGAAACCCAGAACAGGCTCTAAGCCGGAGCAGGTGAATCTATTTTTGACGCCTGGCCGCCGGATTATACGGGTCTGTCTGCCGGTGGAGGGCAAATATCAGAAGGATGCGGTGGCTGAGAGAGCCTGGGGATTCTCCACGGAACTCCTCAGGGAATTCAATAACGGGGAACTGGTGATGCTGTTGTCCGCGGAACACAGCGCCCCTCTATGGGTTCGCGGCGAATCGCCGTGGAAACCCGGAGCGGTGCAGGACATTATCCGGGAGGAGTACGGCAAGGAAATGTCCGGCATGGAGAAGAACACTCGCAAGGACCTGATGGTCAAGGGGTTCATGGTCATCGCCCTGGCGGTGACCTTACTGATCGTGATTGTGGTGATCGCCAACCTGATTCAGGGGGGCGACCTGAAAGTGCAGACGTAAACAGGAGCGGTATGTTAGGCAGAAAAAAGACGCAGGAGACACCTCAACCGGAGACGAAGGAAGCGGCACCCCAATACCGCACATGGATTGTGGCGCCCCACCGGATCATCGAGAAATTCATAAGCGAGCCGATTGGCCCCGCTTACAAATATGAGGGCACTCGGGTGTACCTGGCCCAGTACAAAGAGGGGAGTACCAGCGAACTGGAGCGGTACATCCCGCCCGGACCCCCGGAGGGGCTCCCTCCATCCCTACACTCCCCGGAGGGGCTATTCACCGCGCTGGACTGGCGATTGGTGCGGCCCGTCTATCGCATGGAAGAGCTGCTGATGGAGAAGCTCAACACTGCCTTGATGATCGGGATATTGGTGGTGCTCCTGTTCTTCCTCTATCTGATCTTCACCAACGTGCAGGGAGGATGAAATGCCGCCAGAAATATTGAAGCCCAGCAATAATAATGGCCATGACCGCCTGGCTGCCCAAGACTTGATCCACGCCATGGGCAGCGGCGACAAGGCGCATACCTTTGTAAAACCCGGCAAGGATACCCTCGAACTGCTGATGCGGACCGTGTTCGAGAATGAGCGGCAGGCCCGGCAAGTGGTATTGCTCTACAGCAAACTGGTCAAATACGGATTCGAGGACGGTTTGGCGGATCTGAGGGCCTTGTTGGCCGCCAAGTGCTCCGTAAAGGGGCGGTCCAGAATGGAGGCCCTGATGGCGGAAATTCAAGTGCTCGCGCCGAGCCTTTATACCAACACCACCATGAATGACCGGCAGTATAAGGCGTGGGAAAAACAGCAACACCAGAAACAGAAGGCGCAGTATGACGATAGCAAGTAGCCCCGATGGACGGATATCGGATGAGTATTTTGCAAGCAGAGACCACGGTAGCGCAGGGCAGGGGTCCTCCCTGGTGGTTGCGTTTACCGGGCCCCGAGGCAGCGATAAGACTCTCCTGCAGACGTTCCTGGCCCTGATGGACATGCGCAGGGGCAAGGAATGTCTCAGTAACTACAAGATCAAAGGGCCGATGATGTCCCAGGGGCAGTTGAAAGTCTTCAAGTCCGGCCCGTTGGAATACGAGAATCTCCTCACCTTCAGCGAGGCCCTTGAGGGCAAACTCTTGGCCATCGATGAGCTCCCCGTCTGGTTCAATTCCCTGCAGTTTCAGTCGAAAGGTTCTCAGATTTTCGGCTTGTTCATCCAGCAGATCCGCAAGAAACAGATGGCCGTCTACTATACCGCCCAGAACATGAAATGGGTGGACAACCGGGTCCGATGGCAGACGGACCTCCATGTGATGTGTCAGGACATGCACCACACACCCTGGGGTAAAGAGATGGGGTTAGAGAGTGGAGAGTATATGCGGTACATCGTCATGGACCTGTCCGGGTATAGCACCGGGATTCCCTATGAAAGCTCAGGCGTGACCTACCATGGATGGCTGGACTGCCGTCCGGTCCGGAGGTATTACAACACGGACGAAACCGTCGATATCTGGCAGGCCATGATGAAGGTCAATGTCAACCGCCAGGAGATGGTGATCGATCCCTGGGGGAATTACCGGCCGCCGGGTGAACCGGAAGAGCCCATGCCGATCGGGAGCGCTCCGGGGGATGAGCGTGGCGGAATTCCGGGCGCGCTTGGCGGTAAAAAGGTGAAACGAGGGAAGGTGCTCGCATGACTGAGGCAGCAGTATTATTGCTGGCGTTTGTGGTCTACATGGCCTATCGCACAGACGAGACGTTCCTGTGGCTCACCGCGGGACTCTACTCGGGCCTGGTGAGCCCTGTCTGGTGGGAGGTGGAGACCGCCTACGGGATGACTGCGTTTATGGTGGCTGGGATATGCGCCTGGAGATGTTTTTCTCAGCTGATAGGCGGGGATACGAAGTTTTGAGAGGTGAAGGTATGAAAAACCCAATCAGCGTGCTGCTTGCCTTTGCGGGGATTATCGTGCTGCTGGCAGTGACCCCGCTCCTGATGGCGTTGGCCAGCGAGGCCACTTATACCGATATCCGCAATGAGATGATCCGACAGGGGTACGTCGCCCTGGCGGATCAGGACGGGAACCTGGACGTAGCCGGAGATATGGAGGTTGATGGGGATGCCCTGGTGAATGGGGATATCGTAGGGGCGTCAGTTACTGCGCCCACGGGACGCTCGGCCACCTATGTCATCGCAGCTCTAGACACACCAGCTCATGCAAAGGCGCAGGCAGATTTCGTATGTGATGGGATAGATGACCAGATAGAGATCAATGCCTATCTGCTTCTCGGCAATGTTCAGTTGTTAGAGGGCAACTTTTCAACTTCTGGAGCTATTACTATTCCCAGCGATACCCACTTGACTGGTTCTGGAATTGGTATTACGTCGATAACTGGCTCAGGGACAGGGACGCACTACCAGATACTTACAAACAGTGATTGGGTAGTTGGAAATAATCACATTGTCATTTCCAACCTCACAGCAGACGCTAATTGGACAACTGGTTCAACTGGGAAAGGAGGCGTAGTCCACCTTGTTAAGGTGACCGACAGTGCCATTGACAAGCTAGAGGTTGCGAACGGATACTCGCACAACATAGCCACCGTGCGCTGCCAGATAGTATATATCCAGAATTGCGTGTCACGAGATCCGCAGGGAGATGATGGCTTCTCGGTAAGTGATGGATCATCTGAACCCGGAGGATCCGCTGGGACAGCCGAGACAGATGGTGTGTGGGTGGTTAACTGCAATTCTTCAGGCGTAACAGGAGCTTCGTCAAGCGCCTTTGAGGTTGATGATGGCCCAACTAACGTCTGGTTTGTAAACAACTATGCTTTCAATCTGGGTACACGGGAGGGGTTCAATGCCCATGTACATACTGGGGAGGTATGCCCCACAGACATACACTTTATCAGTAACACTGTTGATGGTGGGGTTCGGGGAATTAATGTAGCCCGTGACTACGTACCTGTAGCGGAAGACGCTTATCTGTCTGATATTCTGATCTCCTCAAACAACATATCAGGTACTACCGATGGGGCTATCTGCATCACGGCTGCCCGCAGCGTTACTATTGAGAACAACATAGTTGATGGCGATCAGATCAAAATCATAGATAAGTTGTTGGGAGGCACACGGTACTTCCCTAAAGATGTGGATATCCTCCAAAATACAATAACAGCTTCAGATGCCGCACCTATTGATGCCTGGAACTCTGATAGCGTCAATATCAATGGGAACCGTATTATTGGTGGCACAGCAGGCCAGGGTATTAGGGTAGAAGCCAACAACCGGTCGATAGTAGACATCTTGATTCGGGACAACACCATTCGCAATATGGACTACGATGGAGTCTTTATTGAAACGAAGACTGGCTTTACATTAACTGGATTATCTATCGTTGCCAATCGCATATATGACGACCAAGAGGTGAAAACACAGAACTGGAGTATGCGCTTCCTGGATGCTGATGGAGGCTCGATCACACAGGCGCTTATCACTGATAATGATTTTGCTGGAAGTGTCGGCAGTATATCTGGCGCCGTTGCTACCATGGAAATATTGGATAACATCGGGTATGTTACATCAAATTCAGGCACGGCCACAGTAGCCAGCGGTGGAACATCCATTGTAGTCAATCACGGACTTGTAACTACACCCACGAGAGTGCAAATCACCCCAAGGGAGAATCCGACCAACGCCGTATCCTTTTGGTGGGTAGATACACTAACGACAACGCAGTTTACCATCCATGTGAATGCCGACCCCGGCGCGAGTAATCTCGATTTTGATTGGAGGGCTGTCATAGGGGAGGGCATATAACATCTCCACCCAAGTGTAAGGAGCACTATAATGCCGACGAACATTGACTATAACTACTGGAAAACACTGCCTGAGGGCCAGCAGAAACAGATCAGCCAGCAGGCGCAGGCTGCAGGCGGGCTGGTATTCCAGAACATGCCGCCCACCCACATCGATTACCCCTCATTCCACCAACTCTCCGCCGAAGAGCAGGCCACGCAACTGGCCAAAGCATCCGGTCCTGTTACCTGGGAAGGGATGGCTCCGGTCAACCTGCGCGGGGAGGTCCCCGATCTTTCGAAGTACAAGGACGCCGGCCAGGCACTGGCAGCCGGCGTCAAGCCCTCCGATCTGGTGGCCGCCGGATATGACGTCACCAAGAAGCGCACCAACAAGGACAGTTCGTTTGTCGAGCAGTTTTCCAAGCTGTCACGGGATGACAAGCTCATGCTGAAATCTTCCGGCGTGGAAGCGCTGAACATCGTCAAGGAAAAACAGGCGGCAGACCTTCAAAAGTGGCAGGCGCAGGCCGAAGCCAAGCTGGGACAGTACAAGAATCCTGACGGCTCCTATAACATTGTCCAGGCGCTCCGGCACGGCGTCAAAGCCAAAGACCTGGAGGCTGCCGGGTTCAGTAAAGACCAGATCAAGGAAAATCAGCAGGCTATTGCAGACCAAGCGAAATACACTTCTGCGCTCGCAAACATCGAGAAGGCTAGAATCAAAGAGGAGAAGAACGGGCAAACCACCTTTGATTTGGTGGCCGCTATCCGGGCAGGCGTTTCAGCCGATGACATCCGCACTGTTTTTGGCCAAGAGGCTCTGACGAATGCAAAGAAGCAGGAGCGGGCCTTGAGTGAGATTGAGCATGAGGGAGGTTTCCTCCAGGCGATCAAGAACGGAGTGCATGTCAGCACGTTCATAGATGCCGGATATGATGTTGCTGCCTACAAAGACGCTCAGGAAGCGATTGATCAGGGCGTTGAGCGCGAGCAAAAACTGGAGCCGTATAAACTCATTGGCCCGGTGCTCGGTGATAGGCCAAGGCCGGTCGACTATAACCGGATGGCGGCGGACTTACTGAATAAAGGTCAGAGCAAGAGCCAGGTCAAGAAAGAACTGGTCTCACTGGGATGTTCAGATGATGAAGCGGAATATGCGGCTGCCTCTCCTGAGGAGCGTTTTCACATCCTTCAGAATCGGGTTGGTGAAGATGGTGAACCAATCATCCCGAAAAAGGCCACATATGCCGGAGAGGAAGACGGGCAGCCGCTGTATAATCTTCCTGCCAGCGAGGACACGCGAACGATCAAGGAGCGTTTCCTCTCCGAGTCACCAGAGGCGCAACAGAAGCTCATCAGCCGGGCGCTGGAACATACGGACAGCCCCATACTCCAAAATATGACCTTCGATGAACTGGACCCCCATTTCCAGGAGGTGGTACTGTCGAAGTACGAGATGGGGCCCGAAGGAAAGTTGTGGACGGCTTTCAAGGCCGACCCTTGGGGGACCACCAAGACATTAATAACCGAAGCGAGCCCAGTGGGAACATGGCATACAATCCAAGACCGAGGTTTCTTTGACCCAGTATCATTGCTCAGTGTCGGTACAGAGGCCTTAATAGTCTTCCCCATGGTTAAGGGTGTATCGGCGACGGTCAAGGCCGGAACAAGTATTCCCCGGGCAATATTGAATGAGACGATTGTAACGGCGCGGGGGGCTGTTACGACCCCCTACAACGTACTCCGGCACCCGGTGCAGACGATCAAAGCGGTGGGAACCCCATACGAATCTGCCCTGTATCCCGGGCGGGTACCGCTGGCCACGGCGTGGCGGGGATCGTATTCCCCGGCGGATATTGCGAAGGTGTCTGCGGGTCTGTCGGATGAAGCGCTGGCAACACGGCAAGCTATGGAAACCGTAACCGAAATGCTGATATCCGGGGAGAAGTCCGCCGGCGCCGTGCCGATTGAAGGATTCGGCAGGCTGCGATTCAGCGGGACGGGATTGCAGCAAACACTACCAGGCACCTCAATCACATCCACTCCCTACACACCGGCCTTCAAAGGGAAGGGTGTGGTCGCTGAGGGAGAAG
>JAQTRE010000112.1 GCA_028711995.1 Dehalococcoidia bacterium
CAGGCCATCTTGCTCCAGATGCTTGGATTACATCTGCCCCAGAGAATGAGGATTTACAAAAATGTAGTGTAGACTTTACGCTCGGGAGAACCACCTCCCAGATTCAAAACTGCGGAAGTTGGGCTAGCCCAAGAGAACTGCCAAGAATGATCACGCATTTGACAGTGCTGTGCTCAATACGCTATGCTGTATGAAAATTTATCAAGGAGGTACCGTGGCCCAAGCATACTGTGTGAAGTGTCGCAGCAAGGTTGAAATCAAAAGCCCAAAACAGATTATCATGAAGAACAAGAGGCCAGCAACCCAGGGAATCTGCCCAAAATGCAAGACCAAGGTATTCAGGATAGGCAAGGGATAGCCCGGAAATCACGGCGAACCGATTTGTTTAAAAGAGAAAGCCAAATTCCTTTGAAGGAATTTGGCTTTCTCTTTTACGCGAGCTTTCACCTCATGAATGATGATCTGTCAGGATTCACATCTGAAAAACCCTCAGCCCACCCATGAGGATGACATCCTATTCGTCCGTCGGCTCCGGCTCCGGCTCTCTTTCCTGGAGTTGCACTGACCCTTCTTTGGCAAACATCGGAAGAATCGCAGGCTCATTAGCAAGCCCTTGTTTTAAGAAGTAGTCTCGTGAAATCTTGCTGCGGGCCGGGATCAGTTTTCCGATGATCACGTTTTCCTTTAGCCCAACCAGCCGATCAATGCTGCCAACAATAGCGGCCTCGGTCAACACCCGGGTGGTCTCCTGGAAGGACGCCGCAGCCAGGAAGCTGGCCGTGTTAAGTGAAGCCCTCGTTATGCCCAGGAGTATCGGATATGCCGTTGCCGGCTCTCCTCCCTCGGCTAGCACTTTGGCATTGAGGTCCGCGTAGTCGAATTTATCCAGCAATTCCCCAGGCAGTATTCTAGTATCACCAGGGGAATCGATACGCACCTTGCGCAGCATCCGGCTAACAATAACTTCAATGTGCTTATCGTGGATAGTTACCCCTTGAGCTCGATAAACCTTTTGCACTTCGTCCACCAGATATCGGCGCACGGCTTCCACCCCCATGATACGCATGATATCCTGGGGATTGAGCGGTCCTTCAGTAAGCTGGTCTCCCGCATTCACCCGTGCGCCATTGTCCACCATGATCGATCCTGTGGGATGTACAAGATGTTCCCACTCTTCTACTTCTTCGTGCGAAACTGTGACTTTATTCCCGTGAATTTCAACTTTACCCCCAATCCCAGCCAAACATGCTGAAGCGATAACGTCTACAGGTTGTGCCTCAGAGTCCTCTTCCGTCTTCGGAACCGCCAAAACTTGCTCGGCAGTAACCATCTGACCATCGCTAACCACTAATTCATAGTTCGGTGGAATGGGGAATTCATCGCGATAGGTTCTGGTGTTTCTGATCTTGATCTTCCAACCTTCTCCAACATCCATGATATCCGCTATCCCATCGATCTCGGAGATAAGGCCCTGGCCTTTGGGAATCCTGGCCTCAACCAACTCCTCAACTCTGGGAAGACCACTGGTGATATCCAACCCCACCACACCTCCGGTATGGAAGGTACGCATGGTAAGCTGAGTCCCAGGCTCCCCGATGCTCTGCGCAGCAATGATACCGACAGCCACATCCATATCTACCACAAACCCACGAGACAAATCGATCCCATAGCAGAACTGGCAAATACCCCCTCGGGACTGGCAAGTGAAGGGTGACCTCACGCAAACTTCGGTAATCCCGGCTTCTGCAATCTGAGTCGCCTTTATCACGTCAATCATTTCGTTGCGATCAACGATCAACTGGTTGGTCTTGGGATCAACAACGGGGCTGGCAGCAAATCGCCCGGTGATCCTTTCAGCAACCGAAGGCAACGTGTCCTTATCATGCGACTCGCGAATCGTCAGGCCTTCTTCAGTGCCACAGTCCTCTTCACAAACGAGTATCTCCTGCGCCACATCGATCAACCTTCTGGTAAGGTAACCGCTGTCAGAGGTGCGCAGCGCTGTATCAGCCAAACCTTTGCGTGCGCCATGGGTGGAAATGAAGTATTCCAGAACCGAAAGCCCTTCTCTGAAATTGGCTTTAATGGGGAGTTCTATGATCTGTCCTGAGGGGCCGCTCATGAGGCCGCGCATTCCAGCCATTTGTCTGATCTGACCGATGTTACCCCTCGCACCGGAATTAGCCATCATGTAGATCGAGCCGTAACGGTCCAGAGAGCTCTCCAAGCTATTGGTGAGCTCATCAGTAGCCCGAAGCCAAGTCTTGACAACACTCTGATAGCGTTCGTCTTCGGTAATAAGGCCATCTTGATATTGGCCTTCAATGGCGCTGGTCTTCGTATCTGCCTTGCCGATAATCTTGTCCTTATCCGGGGGGATCTCCAGATCACTGACAGCCAGGGTTTTGCCCGACTTGGTGGCATAATGGAAGCCCAGGTTCTTGATGATATCAAGCATGGGAGCTGTGGCCTCAGGTCCGAGAAGGTGGAAACATTCGCCCGTGAGTTTCTTTAACGTCCTCTTATTCATCACCTGGTTGCGGAAACCAAGCTCTTTGGGGAGGGCATCGTTAAAGATAATCCGGCCGGCTGTTGTCTTGAAGAGACCCCCTTTATCCGGTTCTCTAACTTGTACCTCAGCGCCGAGTTCGATAATACCGAGGTCATAAGCTAACTTGACATCGTCAAAGTCAGCAAAAGCCATCCCTTGTCCTTTGGCGTTTTCCCTGATCGAGGTGAGATAATAACAGCCAAGAACCATTTCCAAAGTTGGGGCCACCACAGGTTCTCCCGAACTGGGCAACAGCATATTATTGGTGCTCAACATTACATGCCGGGCTTCTTCAACCGCGGCTTTTGAAAGCGGTATATGCACTGCCATCTGATCCCCATCAAAGTCGGCATTGAAAGCAGCGCAGACTAATGGGTGAAGTTGTATGGCGCTGCTATCGATGAGAACAGGCATGAACGCTTGCATACTGAGACGATGCAATGTTGGGGCTCGGTTCAATATGATTGGATGGTTCTCTACCACCTCTTCCAATATCTCCCAAACCTCTGGTTTTCCCTGTTCGACCGCTCGTTTGGCGCTCCTGATATTGTATGCCAGCCCTCTGTGGATCAGACGGCGCATGACGAAGGGCTTGAACAGTTCCAGCGCCATACGCTTGGGCAAACCGCACTGATGAAGTTTGAGTTCCGGCCCGGACACAATAACCGAACGGCCGCTATAGTCCACCCGCTTCCCCAGCAGATTCTGGCGGAAGTGACCCTGTTTGCCTCTGAGCATATCTGAAAGCGATTTGAGCTTGTGCCCATTGCTCGTAGTGACCGGCTTGCCCCGTCTCCCATTATCAATCAGCGAGTCAACCGCTTCCTGCAACATCCGTTTTTCATTGCGGATGATAACATCGGGGGTCCCGATCTCCATGAGCCGTTTCAAGCGATTGTTCCGGTTGATCACCCTGCGGTAGAGGTCATTGAGGTCGCTGGTAGCAAACCGGCCTCCATCCAACTGAACCATGGGACGAAGTTCAGGAGGTATAACCGGAAGCACGGTCAGAATCATCCATTCCGGTTTCGTTCCCTGCTTCATGAACGCTTCGATTACCCGAAGCCGCTTGATGGTCTTCTTTCGATGCTGGCCAGAGCTGGAGGCGACATCCTGATGGAGCTCCTCGCGGAGCTTGGTCAAATCAAGACGAGTCAGAATGTCATAGATAGCCTCGGCTCCCATACCAGCCTTGAACATATCACCCCACCGGCTCTTCAGTTCACGATATTCATTCACTCCCAGGAGTTTTAAGGGCTGGATATCCTCCAGTTCCTTGATCTTGGCAGCGATTTCTTCCTGGAGTTTGGCTCTTTGCTCTTCAGACTGATGCCGCTTTCCGCTATCTACAGCCTTTTCTTTTCTATCGGCCTTCTCATCCCCGGAAAGGGCCTCAGCCTCTTGCGCCTCACCAGTAGCCGATTCCAAATGCTGCAGCAGGCTGTATTCTAGTTCCTCTTTGAGCTTGTTCAGGGTCTGCTTTCTAGCCTCTTCGTCTACATGGGTAATGACAAACTTGGCAAAGTAGATCACCTGCTCAAGCCTTCTGGGAGAAAGATCGAGAAGAAGTCCGAGACGGGTCGGGGTTACCTTGACAAACCAGATATGGGCTACCGGGGCAGCAAGCTGAATGTGCCCCATGCGTTCTCGGCGTACCGATGAATGAGCCACCTCAACACCGCATTTATCGCAAATGACGCCCTTATATCTGACCTTTTTGTACTTGCCGCAGTAGCACTCAAAGTCCTTGGTGGGCCCGAAAATACGCTCGCAGAAAAGCCCGTCTTTCTCCGGTTTCAAAGTCCGATAGTTGATCGTCTCCGGCTTGGTCACCTCGCCGTACGACCACATTTTAATCTGCTCCGGGGAAGCCAAAGAAAGACGAATGGCGCTAAAATCATTCAGATCTAGCATTAGTCAGTCTCCTCAATTTCCATGCCCATTAAATTCACTCCGATCCTGGGGACTTCCGAAGATATCCCCTTCATGTGCAGCACCTGGTCATCATTTTCGCCGAGCACCTCCACAGCCAACCCCAAACTCTGCAGCTCCTTGACCAGGACCTTGAACGACTCCGGAATTCCCAGACTCAGGATATCCTCTCCCTTGACGATGGTTCCGTAAGTCTTGACCCGCCCTACCACGTCATCCGACTTGATCGTCAGCATTTCTTGAAGATTATAGGCAGCGCCATAAGCTTCCAAGGCCCACACTTCCATCTCGCCGAACCTTTGTCCGCCGAATTGAGCCTTGCCACCTAGCGGTTGCTGAGTGATGAGAGAATACGGGCCAGTGGATCGGGCATGAATCTTGTCCTCTACCAAGTGGATCAGTTTCATGATGTACATGCTGCCTACCGTTACAGGCTCATCAAATAGCTCACCTGTGCGTCCGTCATAGAGGGCCATCTTGCCGGAGGTGGGCGACGCCACTCTTTTCTCTCGAGAAACCATTTTTACTGCATGGTTTAGCGCCCCATCATCCATAGAGAAGGCGTCATTGATGCCCTGATCTTCCAGCCATGCCTTCAGGCAGGCTCGCTTAGCCTCGCCTCTATAGGTTTCGTCGAATACCTTTTCCGCATCAAAGCCGTGTTCTGTAAGCCAATCTTTGGCTTGCTCGATTGATTGCATTGGGGATTCGCCCTGCTGAGCGGTAGGGGCTACGGCGCACTGCACAAACCAAGCCCGAGCCAAAGAATCTTCGATAGTAACCTCATCGGCGCCATTGAACACCGGATTGCGCACCTTGAATCCGAGAGTATGACCTGCCCATCCGAGATGAGTTTCCAGCAATTGGCCCACATTCATACGGGACGGTACACCCAGCGGACTGAGGATAACATCTACAGGCCGACCATCGGCAAGATAAGGCATATCTTCCACAGGAAGCACCTTGGCGATAACGCCCTTGTTCCCATGACGGCCAGCCAGTTTATCCCCTTCGGAGATTTTTCTCTTTTGCGCCACAAACACCCTGATGATCTGGGTCACTCCAGGATCCAGTTGGTCACCGTTTATCCGGGAGAACTCTCTGACGGCAATTACCTTGCCTGATTCACCATGGGGCATCCGCAACGACGTATCTTTCACATCTCGAGCCTTCTCACCAAAGATGGCTCGAAGGAGTTTTTCCTCGGCAGTCAGCACCCTCTCGCCCTTGGGTGTGATTTTACCAACCAGGATATCCCCCGATACAACTTCGGCACCAACGCGAATGATGCCTTTCTCATCCAGATTCTTCAGGCTGGCTTCTCCGACATTGGGAATATCTCGGGTCATCTCTTCAGGCCCCAGCTTCGTCTTTCGGGCCTCTACTTCATACTTCTCAATGTGAATTGAAGTGAATTTGTCTTGTTTCACCAGCTCTTCGGAAATGACGATCGCATCCTCGTAATTGTAGCCATCCCAACTTACAAACGCACAAAGGACGTTTTGACCGAGGGCCAGATCGCTTCCATCGGTGGATGAGCCATCAACCAGGACCTGCCCTTCATGAACCCGTTCGCCTTTGTTCGCCCTGGGATACTGGGTGATGCAAGTGCCCTGATTGCTTCGGGTGAATTTGATAATCGGGTAGCTATATTCTTCGCCGTCATCGCCCTGGAGGGCGATCTTTTCGGCCGTTGATGAAACGATCTCGCCATCAACAGGGGCAAAAATCAATTGTCCGCTGTCGCGAGCAATCTCTCGCTCCATCCCCGTGCCCACCAGAGGAGATTCGGGACGAAGGAGGGGCACCGACTGGCGTTGCATGTTCGAGCCCATCAAAGCCCTGTTGGCATCATCATGCTCCAGGAAGGGGATCAGGCCCGTACTAACGCTCACGATCTGATTGGTGGATACGTCCATAAAGTCGATATTGTCCGGACTCTCCATCAAGAACTTTTCGCCGTGCCGCGATGAGATTCTGGGATTGATAAACTGATTGGTTGAATCAAGCCGGGCATTTGCCTGAGCGATGATGTGCTTGTCCTCTTCATCAGCCGTAAGATACTCTATTTCCGCGGACACAAAAGGTCTTATCTTGATCATCCGCGAAGGCAGTTTGGCCAACTTGCCGGCGATTCCCTTGGTAATTGCAGCTCCGGCATCGGCAATCAGCTTATCCTGGGCATCAAAAACAGGCTCTCGCAACGTCTTATCTATCAACTCACGAGAGGTGTTCTCCATTTCCCTGATTACCCTGCGATAAGGCGTTTCAATAAACCCGTATTCATTCACCCTGGCATAAACAGCCACTGAGGTAATCAAGCCGATGTTACGCCCTTCTGGAGTTTCAATGGGGCAGATTCTGCCATAATGCGAATGGTGAACATCGCGGACCTCAAATCCAGCCCGGTCACGGGAAAATCCTCCCGGCCCCAAAGCCGATAATCTGCGTTTATGAGTGAGCTCAGCCAGCGGATTGGTCTGATCCATGAATTGAGAGAGACGGGAGCTGCTGAAGAAATCTCTTATCGCCGAAGTTACGGCACGGTTATTGACCAAGGTGCTTGGCGTAGCCGACCCGATATCGAGCAGGCTCATCCGCTCCTTGACCGTCCTCTCCAGGCGAAGCAATCCCACCTTAAGATGACTTTGCAGCAATTCCCCCACTGCCCGCACACGTCGATTTCCCAGATGGTCGATATCGTCAGGCGAATCCAGGCCATTATTGACCATGATGATGTGGCGCACAATGGTCACCAGATCCTCAGGTGTAAGAGCCTGTTGGGTGAGCGGTCGATTGAGCCCCAGCCGCTTGTTCAGTTTGTAACATCCGCCTTTACCCAACCGATATCGACGCGGATCGAAAAAGAGAGCATGCACCAATGCCCGTGCGTTGTCCGGAGTTGGTGGCTCGCCAGGTCTCAGCTTTTTGTAAAACTCAATGAGCGCATCTTGTTCATTTCTGACCAAGGGATCCCGCTCCATTGTAGCGCGGACGTAGGAACGATCCGGATCGGTATCCACATCAGCAAACATCTCCAGGAGTCTCTCATCCTCTCCATATCCAATTGCCCGAAGCAAAGTCGTGGCAGGGATTTTTCGCCTGCGGTTTATCTTGACCAGGATAGCGCCTCGGCTTGTGGTCTGAAATTCAACCCAGGCTCCCCGATCCGGCACCAGCTTGGCAAAGCAAAGACCGCGTCCACTGCTGGGATCATTCGTTATCGTGAAATAGACACCCGGAGAGCGAATAAGCTGGTTTACCACCACGCGCTCGGCGCCATTGATAATGAAGGTGCCTCGCGGAGTCATAATGGGAAAATCACCGATGAACAGTTCCTGCTCCTTGATCTCCCCGGTCTCCTTTACTGTCAATCTGGTCTGGACCTTCAAAGGAGCAGCATAGGTCAAATCACGTTCCTGACACTCTCGTTCGGGATATTTTGCTTCACCGAAAGAGTGTCCCAGAAAATAGAGCTCAAAACGCGTGCCGGTATAATCCTTAATAGGGGATATCTCCTCAAAGAGCTCTCTGAGCCCTTCGCCCCGGAACCAGTTATAGGAATTGTGCTGGATTTGAATGAAATTGGGAATCCCGGCGACTTCCGGGATGCGGGCAAAGGATTTGCGCGTGATGTCTTCAATGGGATGCGGCAATGTAGTAAATGCAGTCAATGTAGATGCTCCACTTAAAGGATTTCCGCACAATCTCGATAGCGGAATGCGGGAAGGTAGCAACAGAAGTCAATATTATTGATGCTCCACCGAAACCAAACAGGCCCCTTCGCTCTCGCGCTTACAGTAAACACAGTAAACATTGGATATTGAGATAATAATATTGGAAGGGCTAGAATGAGAGTGAGTAATCGACGCAATCGCAAAAGGTGATCTTACCATATCCAATAACACCTGTCAATAGTTAGTCTCTTCCAACACAAGATGAGCCCGAGAGTTGATTATCACGTCTCGAATAGAGTAAGATGGGTTCAATCCAACTCCCGCCACTTGTGGTACACAACCATACCCGTCATTGCGGTTACGCTAAAGCGAGCCTTCACACGCGATGGAATCAAGCTGATTGGCTTCTCGAGTGGGGGATTCCTATTTTAACTGTGCTCAAACCAATTCTATCAGATCGCAGGGACTAAGGCATAACGGAACCGGAAAAATAGCGGCTGAAAACAAAATCGAACAGCCTCAAGCCGGAAAGGGGGTGAATAGAGGAGTAACGGACTGATTCTGCTCATGGACCTGTCATGAGGCCAGGGATCGAGTTAGTGAGCAATAAGCTAAAGGAGGAGGTAAAGAGATGAAGCTACTTAATGAGTTCAAGCAGTTTCTGTTACGAGGAAATGTGGTCGATCTGGCCGTTGCAGTCGTCATCGGCGCCGCCTTCGGTGCGGTAGTGACTGCACTGGTTGCCGACTTTATTACGCCTCTGATCGCCGCCGTATTCGGCGAACAAGATTTCTCAGCTCTCGACTTCACTATTAACGACAGTGTCTTCAGGTACGGCCACTTCCTCAATGCGCTGATCGCATTCGTGGCGATCGCCGCCGTAGTGTTCTTCCTCGTTATCAGACCGGTCAATGCCTTGATATCCCGGTCCCGAAAGCAGCCGCCCGCGGATCCGACCACGCGCAAGTGCCCGGAGTGTCTCAGTGAGATTCCTCTTGAGGCGCATCGCTGCAAGTTCTGCACTTCACAGGTGCCTCCGGTAGCAGGCAAATAATAAGGCCGCTCATCGGGTCAGAGAAGATAAAGGACTGGAGTAACATAGACCCTGCTCACCCGGGAGAGACCGGTTAGCGGATGCCGGTATCAATATCGATATTCAGCTGGACGGTCTCTCCCGGGAGTATCTGTATTGTTCTGGGGACATCACTGCTCCGGTCGATGCCGGCGTGGTTGATGTCGATGACATACACCCCTGGAGATAGCTCCTGACGATAGTTTCCGTCATGCCCGATATCAATCAGGCTGATGAGCTTTTGGCCGAACTGGTCATAGACCATCACTTTTCTGGCATCGTAGACTTCCGGCGGCACGTCGTTCGGGTCATCACCCGGCTGCTGAACGGGGTGTATCGGCGCGATGGTTACATGACCCTGAAGCAGCCCTTTGGGCTGCGCCTTCTTCACCGTGAGCCACAGCCGATATTCCTCCGGAGAAATTTCCTGACCGAGTTTGGGGTAGGGAAAAACCTTGAAGCTTATGGTGTAATCACCATAAGCAGCTGAAGAATACCCATCGCCCAGCCCGGACTGCGTCAACTTCACCGACCCAGGGGAGTCACCACTTTCAACCTCC
>JAQTRE010000113.1 GCA_028711995.1 Dehalococcoidia bacterium
TATGTCCCCAAGTGGCTGGTATACTGAGCTGGCTGTCTTTATCTCGCCCGGATGATGTAGGCCCGTGGCTTTCCATCACAGGCTTTCTCATGGTCTGTCTTTGTCGGAGCCACTGGGGTCACGTGCAGGAGGTGTTCAGATGGCAGATCAGGACAAAGGGGTAGGGGTTGGCTCTGCATGGTGTTGAGAAGGAAGGCAGCGGCTGCGCTTAAAGTGCGCCATGGTAATGATCAGGATGGAGCAAACTCTGCCTGTCCCGGTTCCCGGTTACTCCTGTGTTGCAAAGTGTCCAAAGGTTATTGACTGCTATGTTCCCTCGGTGTGTCGAGTGTCCGGACACGATTCTGTGTGCTATCATGCAGGGGACCAAGGGGTATACCTGCAGGGGCGGTTCGTGAACCGCCCCCATCGGGTTTGTGTCAGGCGGAGGTTGAGGCAGCGGCGGGCTGGCGCTCTTTGTGGTCGCTGAGCAGCTTCTCCGCAAGCATGGTTATCTTGGATAGGCTGCAGGGCTTACGAAGGTAGGCAAACGCTTCATGTTCTTTGGCTTCGTAATAAGGTCTGAGTCCGCGCACTCCGGTGAGCATAATCACGGGGGTACCGGGGTGGCAGGTGTGCATGATGGATAGCAGCTTCAGCCCGGACATCTCGGGCATCCGGATATCGAGAAACATCAGATCAAACTGCTGCCGAGAAACCTTCTCCAGAGCATCAAATGCATCTTCTGCCGTGACCACATTGAACCCTTTTTTCTGGAGAGCCCGGGCCACCACATTGCGCACGGATTGCTCGTCATCAACCACGATGATTGAACCGCTGCTGGTGTCTTGTCTCATCTCCCTCCTCCTGACCGCTTCTTCCGCACAGGCAATCGATTTTTGATCAAGATTTTCCTTGTCATATCGGGGTCAGATTCACTTCTGCCTGTTGTGTAGCTCTCAATATATCCTGTTGAATGAGGATATCCAACCGGGCTGGCACGTGATTTATCTGCGTGTTATTCCGAAAGAACGATCACGGAAGGCATCAATCAGGAAACCATGGGAGACTGCCTCATCAAGGCCATTAGCCAAGCATGTGTGGGGTTACAGGGAGGTGTCAGAAACCCACTCAATTCAGTCCGTTTGCTACATCTGATGAAGCGTTGAGAAACGTTTGATTAGCTGGTACAGCAAGGATACTTCCCATCCTCATCAGCAGGACTTTCTTATTGATCGGCTTGCGAATATAGTCAAATGCGCCCAGCAGCAGGCCCTTCTCATTATTGCCGGCGCTTTCCCGTGAGGTGAGAAGGATCGCAGGGGCATTGATTCCCTTCTGGCTCATGACTTCCAGTGTCTTGAGCCCGTTGAGGTTGGGCATGTTGACATCGACCAGGTTGTGATGCGGACTTGCTCAGCGACAGCATCGCGTCAATGCCGTCGGAGGCGCTTCCATAGTGTATCCCTGTTTGGTCAGAAGAAGGGAGAGATGGTTTCGGGTATTTTCATCATCATCGATGCTGTCAATGAGCGGCCTGGTTTCAGCATTACTCATAAACCACCGTTATCCGGTCCAGGTAGATTTCAAGCTCCCTGATCTGTTTTTGCAACTCTTCCGTTGCGCTCTCCTTTGCGGCAATCTCAAGCACTCTCCCGATATCCGTAACAGCGTCAAATCCGTATCCACCGCCGGATCCTTTCATGGAGTGGCCCAGAACTCTGATCTTATCGAAATCGCCCTGAGCGAGCGCCTCGGTCATCGACTTGACGTCGGTCCGCCGGTTTTTCAGAAACCCCGGGACGAGATCTTCGAGGTCTTTTTCTACAATTATGGTGATCTTTTCACCCTGATTGGCAGCCGTGGGTTGAACCATTTTGGCACCTCCGATTCACTATATTCATGATGGTATGTTGCGGTTACCGTGAGTCTCACCTGTGTCTTTAGGCTTCATTACGGTTGTGATAGAAAAAACTCTGACCAAGTTCAGTTCAACCCCCTGGCCCCCATCCTTGGGGGGAAGAAAGGAGAATTAAGGGACACCCCCCTTCGACAAGCTCAGGGCAGGCTCTAAAACCCGGGCAGGAGGAATCCTGCACCACTTCATCGGGGCTTCCCTGACTCAGAGCCTGGACTCGCGCTTTGATCCCCTTTTTCCTCCGGATCGATCGGTGTTACGTTGCTGCCGGATGCTTGCCAACCTTTATCTTCCGTTTTGCGTGAATTGTGGGCATATCCAAGGATGGCATCCAGCAGATGCGCCTTCTTGATCGGCTTGGTCAGATGAGCCGTACATCCCATTTGAAGACTCTTTAGCTCGTCTTCTCTGGCCGCATGGGCAGTGAGTGCAATAATGGGTGTTGAATTACGCCCTTGCGCCTTTTCCCATTTCCGTATCTCGCCAGTGGCCGTATACCCATCCATTACAGGCATTTGAACATCCATCAGCACAAGATCATAATCTGTGGCTTTGAACCTTTCCACGCCGATCTCCCCATTTTCAGCAGTATCTATCTGGTAAGGAGTCTTCTTCAGAAACGATTGGACCAGCAGGCGATTATCGGCGTTATCCTCAACAAGCAGAATCCGCAAAGCCTCAAGAAACTCGGAATCCGCATCGCTCTTCTGGTTGGAAGAAGATGCTTCAGGGGTCTTGGCTCGTCCGAGGCTATCGGCAATGGCTGCCAAAAGGTCTTTGCGCTTGACCGGCTTGACGAGGTACCTATCGATCCCCATCTCTTTGGCCCGGGCGATATCTCCATGGCGGTTATCCGAGGTGAGCATCATGATAACGGTGTTCTGATCACGGAGTTCTCCCTTGATTTTCTCCATCATCTGGAACCCATCCGTTCCAGGCATGCGACTGTCCAGCAGGATCAGTCGATAGGGATCGGCATCCAGTTGGGCCCGTTGGTATTCATTAAATCCTTGTTTGCCGTCTTCTGCCTCCACCACCCTGGCGCCCAGCTCGGAAACCATTTTATTCAAAATCAGCCGATTGGTAGCAATGTCATCCACTACAAGTACCCGCACTCCTCGCAGATTAAGCAGGAATGGCTGAGCACGTTCCAAGGGCTTGTTGCTTTGCACACCAAACCTGACTGTGAAATAGAACTTGGTCCCGAGGTCTACTTCGCTCTCAGCCCGGATGTGCCCTCCCATCAGCTCAGTCAACTGCTTGGCAATGGCCAAACCGAGCCCGGTTCCCCCGTATTTGCGAGTAGTCGAAGCATCAGCCTGGGTAAAAGGCTGGAATATAGTAGCAAGGTGTGACGGTGAAATCCCGATTCCGGTGTCAGACACCGAACAGAGCAACTCGATCTCCTCAGGATTTGTTCCCACCGATTTGTCGTCGGAAAGTTTCACCTCAACCAGTATTCCGCCTTCAGCAGTGAACTTGATGGCGTTTCCGATGAGGTTGGTGAATATTTGCCGCAAGCGTGTCGGGTCGCCAATCAAAGCAGTGGGAACATCCGGGGCAATGTAATGGGTCAATTCAAGTGACTTCCCGTGAGCCCGGACAGCTACCACTTCGCACAGGCTCTCGATGAGTTCCCGGAAATCGAAATCGATTTTTTCCAGTTCCATGTGCCCGGATTCTACTTTGGTGATATCCAGGATATCATTGATTACTCCGAGAAGGTTCTCTCCAGCCGACTGGAAGGTACCAATATATTGTTGTTGCTCTGGTGTAAGGTCGGTATCGCTCAGTAATTCTGCCATACCCAGAATGGCATTCATCGGGGTACGGATCTCGTGGCTCATTCTGGCCAGAAAATCGCTCTTGGCATGGCTGGCGGTTTCTGCCTTGGCGGCCATTTCATTGGCAGTCAGGATCGCCTGCTCCAGCCGGCTGTTGGCCCTCTCGATTTCTTGCTGGGCTCTCTTATTATCGGCGATCTCCGAATGAAGTTTCTCATTCACAAGCCCCAGCTGCTCGTTCCTTTCCTGAATATCCTGTTCCATCAGCTTCCGCTCGGTGATGTCCTGCAGTATAGTTAACATGCGAATGGGATTGCCCGCTTCGTCAAAGGAAGGGTTGCTGTTTGCCTGGAGGAAGCGCACTTCGCCATTGGGCAACAAGATGCGGTAACTGTTATTATCTGGCTTGTGCTCACATAAAGCTGCAGTCACACGGCTGTTCACAATTTCCCGATCATCAGGATGGATGGATTCGAAAAACACTTCAAAGCACGGCGTGAATTCCCCGGGCTCAAAACCATGGATGCGGAAGAACTCATCGGAGCAGATCAGGTTCCCGGTTGGAATGTCCCACTCACTGTTGCCCAGATGGGCCATCTTTTGGGATTCTTCAAGAAGGCGCGCAGTATTCTTGATCCGGTCCTCCAGCACCTTGCGCTCGGTGATATCTCTCATGACTGAAAGCGCCATCACTGGTTTCCCTGATGCATCCTTGACCGAGCTCTGAGCAATAGATATCGTTTTTAGATTGCCTTCTGTGGTTTGGATAGTCATCTCATAATTCTCTACCGAGGCGCCTTCCCCAAGTCTCCTCAGGCGTTCAAAGGTTGATTCGGCGTCCTTCCCATCAGGGATTAGATCGGCCCTGAACTGCCGGCCCACAGTTTCCTCGCGAGTTAACCCAGCCATCTTCAGAAGGGCTTCATTGATATCAATGACATTTCCATCAAAGTCGGATATGGAAAGAGCATCAGGTATGGCATTAAGCAACGTTTCGCTATAAGCCCGGGCCGTCTCTGTCTCAAGCATTTCTGCTTTGAGCGCCTCTTCTGTAGCGCGCAGTTCGTCATTCTGTTTGTTCAGTTGTTGGTTGCTTTCCTGAAGCGTATGCTCCATTCGCTTACGCTCGGTGATGTCTGTGAACGTTGTATAGGCCTGATAGGGTTTGTCTTCGCCTGGCTTGAATTGCGAGGCGGCGCTGCTGGATATCCAGCGGTATTGCTCAACAGCCGGATCGAAGATACCCATGGTGACGTCATTGACTGGTTTACCGGTTTTCAGTGAAACCATTGCCGGATAAGTCTCTCTTGGAAAGTCGCTGCCGTCTTCATGGATAGTTTTCCATCTGGGATCAATCGGAGTGAGAAGTCTCATTTGGTCTATGGTCAATCCAAGGGTTTTTTCCGCAGCTGGATTGATGGATGTGATCGCTCCGGTGGCATCATGATAAATAACGCCCTGAGCCATGGTATCGAACAGAGTGTGATGCTTTTCTTCACTTACCCGGAGTGCATCCTCCATTGCCTTGCGCTCGGTGATATCTCTCAAAACACCGAATGTGAACATCGGCGCGCCTGCGGCATCTCTTATCACACTGCTCGAATTGGATACTAGTATAGGACTGCCGCCTCTGGGGGTGAAAGCCATTTCCGCAAGACTTACCTCTTTCCCGGCTATGATTTCCTGCAAAGCGCTGGCAGCCTTCTCCACCTCCGAAGGCTCAGCCACCATGCTCATCACTTGTATAGCCGGTAATCCCACAACCTCTTCTCTCTTTGAAAAGCCCAACATTTTCAAGTAGGCGTCATTGACATCAATCAGCGTTCCCTTCATGTCAACCACCGCAAAGCCATCGACCATGTTGCTGAGCAAATTTACGCTGTAGGCTCTTGCTTTTGATATCTCGTCAATCCTCAGTTGAAGGTCCGCATTCTTCAAATCCAGTTGCCTGTTTTTTTCCTCTACTTCCTTCTCCATCCGCTTGCGCTCGGTGATATCGGTGAAGGTGGTATAGACCTGGCATGGCTTGTCTTCGCCCGGTTTGAACTGAGGGACGGTGCTGACGGATATCCAATGATATTGCTCATCAACCGAATTGAAAACACCCATGATGACGTTGTTGACGGGTTTACCGGTTTGCAGTGAAACCGTTGTCGGACGAGTCGCTTCGGGAAAATCGGCGCCATCTTCATCGAGGATTTTCCGACTGGGAACGAACGGGATGCGACGGCACATTTCTTCCGCGGTCAATCCCAGGATTCTTTCTGCGGCTGGATTGGCGGATGTGACCTCTCCAGTGGCATATTGACACATCACGCCCTGAGCCATGGTATCGAACAGAGTGCGATACTTCTCTTCACTCTCCTGGAGTGCATGCTCCATCAGCTTGCTCTCGGTGACATCCGTAACGGCGGAGATGAGATGCGGCTCGCCGTTCAGCGTGACGCTTTCCCCCGAGAAAAGGATATGGCGTATCTCGCCTGATTTGGTCCGCATGTTCAATTCCATGTTATGCATGCAGCCATCCAACCGCATCTTTTCTACCAGCTTCTGGCGTTGCCCGGGGTCTGCCCATAGATGGATATCGACTGCTGTACGATTAATGATCGCTTCACGTGTGTGGCCGGTGACAGCACAAAAGGCGTTGTTGACATCGATCAGGCGGCCATCCGTCAAGGTACTGATGGCCATCAGATTAGGGCTTGATCGGAATGCCTTGGAGAACCGCTCCTCGCTTTCACGTAGCATCTCCTCCGCCCGCTTGCTCTCGGTGATATCCCTCATCACCAGCAATATCATCGATGGTTGGCCTTCAGGGGTTCTCACCATGCTGGAAGAGACAGATAGGGTGCGAGGCCTCCCGCTTTTGGTGAAAATGGGCATCTCGTAGTTTCCTGACTGGGCACCAGACCAGCTTTGTTTTAACTTGGAAAGTCCTATCCCCAACTCTTCAGGACTGACCAGCCCCAATGCGATGATCGGCTCTTTGATTGGAACCCCCACGACCTCTTCTTTTTTTAGGCCTAGCATTCCCAGATAGGCCTCATTACAGTCGATCACTTTTCCCTCCGAATCAACCACAACAAGGGCATCGGCCATGCTATTGAGTAACTCCTCGCTATAATCCCTGGCTCTGGCCAGCTCATCAATCTTTGAATGGAGCTCCTTATTCTGTACGGCCAGTTGCTCGTTTCTTTCCTGTAATCCCTTCTTCATATATCCTCTCCAAGCCGATTAATGCCCAGCCGCAATTGCATCCGGCTGCAAATCAAGCTTTGATCTTTCTCAGTTCCAACAAACATTCGCTAGAAATCCGGCCGAAAACCCCGGAAACCCAGGAAATTAGCTCACAGGCCAGATACGATTTTTAGCCCAAGAACTCTTCAAAACAGACTTTTCGGCCGCGTCTCCAGCATCTTGTGGCAAGAGTCTCCGGTCTCACAGATTCTTAAGGGACAGATTGCCTTCTTCGCAGAGGTTGGCGAGTTGATATCCCTCATCTCTGTCCGAGATGAACAATTTTGGGTTTTGTGGATTATCTCCCAGTTTTACCCGGAGGCGTTGGATATACACCTTGAGGCAGTCCATGGCATCGGTGTGATCTGTCGTCCCCCATACCCTATCGAGAATAACTCGATTGGCTACCGTCTGCCCCCGGTTTTTTGCCAGAAGATAAAGCAGATTGTACTCAATGGGAGTTAACTTGACTTCCTCCCCATCCACAAATACCTCGTGGGCAGCAAAATCGATATTGACCTTCCCCGCAATGAGGATGTCTCTTGATTGCTCAAGGTCTGCCATCGATTCGAAGCGCCTCAGCACGGCCTTCATCCGGGCGATAAGCTCGGCACGGCCAAACGGTTTGGTAATGTAATCATCGGCTCCCACATCCAGGCCCTCGATCTTGTCAGCTTCCTCATCCCTTGCGGTCAGCATGACCACAGGCATCTTCGAGAAAAGGCGTATCCGCCGGCAGACTTCAAATCCATCAATATCCGGCAGTCCAACATCAAGGATGATGATATCAGGGGCCTCTCTTTTGACCATGTCAACGCCGTCAAGGCCCTGTTTGGCAGAAACAATCTTGGCTTCCGGCCATTGGAAATCCAAATAGCGGGAAACGCATTCGATCATATCCGGGTCGTCTTCGATTATGGCTATCTTCATCGTCTCACCTGTTTCGGTCTCATAGAATTCTTTCTGTCACACGGTTAAGTTCCACCTGCATGCGCCTGCTTACCGAGAGCCCGAATGGTATGGCTCCAAGGGCTTTGCCCGTGGGTATTTGCAGCAGAGACCAAAGAAGAGCCTCTCAATGATTCGGGATCAGGATATCCATGACGGTTGTCGTTTTGACTTCCTGCCAACGTGATGCTCCAAGTTTACGAGTTGAATACTGTGTACTTCTCGCAGGGTGCTGGAAAAGTCCGATTCAACCCACTTCCCTAACCCCCCACTTGTTGGAGGAATTGTAAGGGCACGTTGCAACGTGCCCCTCCAGGGACACCCACAAACCCCCGGAAGGAAGAATCCTTCACCTCTTTTTCAACAGACTGCAGGGGGGAACCTCCGATTCAGCGCTGATAACCCAGGTCCCTAATCTTGGGGGTATTCTTGTAAGGTACGATAAATCGATCCCCCGCAGAGACCATCCTCAGGCCCCGATATCGGTCGAGGGCAGGGCGTCCTCCAGCAGGATATCTCTTGCATCACTTACTTCAGAACGTTCCCAAGAAACCGGCCCAGGTAAAATGGTGGACTCCAGGCCAAGGCTTTCTGCCAGGGCCTGATCAAAAGAAGAAGATTCGGCGGGTAACCCGGGGTCAACCACCGTTCCGGGAATGCTTTGGAAATCCTTCGGATTCCGAAGGTCGTCTGCCCAGTTAGTAAGCTTATACCCAGATGCTCTCTCCGGGAGGATCAGTCTGGGCTCGAGGGGATTATCGCCCAGCTTTGTCCGGAGCCGTTTGATATATACCTTGAGGTAATCATCGGCATCCTTATACTCCGATCCCCATATCTTCTCCATGATGACCCGGTTGGTCACTGCCTGGCCCTGATTTTTTGCCAGAAGGTGAAGTAAACGGTATTCTGTGGGGGTTAGTTTGACCTCTTCCCTATTTATGGACACTTCATGAGTAGCCATGTTGATCGTCAGGTTCCCAATGGTGAGCTGCTTGTCTACCTCCTCATGCTTGGGCATGGTGGAGCGGCGCAACGTTGCCCTTACCCGTGCCATAAGCTCGGCGTGCCTGAATGGCTTGGTGACGTAATCATCCGCACCCATCTCCAATCCCTTGACCTCGTCGAACCCTTTACTTCGCGCGGTGAGCATGATAATAGGCACACTGGAAAAAAGGCGAATCAGTCGGCAAACTTCAAAACCATCGATATCCGGCAGGCCGATATCGAGGATGACTATGTCGGGGGACTCCTTTTCGACGAGGTGAACTCCCTCAAGTCCCCTGCGCGCACATATCACGCTGATATCGGGCTGGCGCAGCTCGAAACAGAGCGAAATGGCTTCAATCACTTCCTCATCGTCTTCAATAATGATTGCTTTCATACTTTCACCTGGTTTTATCCTGATTCAATCCCCGATCTCGGTCGAGGGCTGTGCAACCCGGGACACAGTTTGCACTTTGAACCGGGCATATGGTTGGGGGAACTATTGAATTTGGAGAACACCCCCAAACCCCCGGAAGGAGGAATCCTTCACTCTTTTTCAGCAGCTATCAGGCAGAGATAGCGCCATCGCGGCAGGAAGGTCCCCCTGGTAGGTGAGAGCTCTCTGTATGGCATCATCCAGATCCTGTAGCTTGCAGGGCTTGTGCAGGTAAGCGAAGGCTTGAAGCTGCATCGCCTGGGATTCCATTTCCATTTCCCCATCGGCGACGGCGCTCAACATGATAACGCGTGCGTTGGGGCGTTTTTCTTTTATGTTGCGCAGGAGCTCCAAACCGTTCATTCCGGGCATTTTGATATCCATCACAAACACATCGAATTCCCTTTCTGCAGTCAGGGCCATGGCATCGATGCCGCACGATGCCATGG
>JAQTRE010000114.1 GCA_028711995.1 Dehalococcoidia bacterium
AGCGAGATTGACTTCGTTATACACGAAAAGATAATTGGTGTCAAGGGGCTTATGCTGTATCGGATCAGATCGTGTTAAACATTTCCTCTCTTTCTAAACTCCAGCATGAGTTGTTCCCCAAGTAGCTCACAGCCTACTATTACTACTACCATGCATTCCCAGCGTTGCACTACAGCGGGGAACGGGATACACTGTACGCCAAGTCGATTACAATGCAGGAGGAAGAGATGGCAGAGACGCTAACGCAGGGCATTATCGCGTTGCTTGGGCAAGGAAAGCTATCCGGTGAAATTATCGGCATGGGCTTTAGGCCGGGGACGGTGTACGCTATCCAGCGCAGATGGCGACAAGAGCACGCCAAAGCTCCGACTGTTCAAGGCAAGGAAGATGCCCAGTCTGATCCCGAAATAGTCCAGATGAGAAAGAAGATGGAAGAGATCGAGAAGGAGTTGAGCAGGTTGAAGATGCCTTCCGACGTAGCCATCCTGATCGCTGCAGCCCGGCAAGCGGGTAAGGACAAGCGTGATAACTGTCCCTATGAGAAGGAGGGCTGGTGCGCGGTTTGGGATTGGAAAAGCCCGGAAGAGATTCCCAACGCCATAGGGAAGCCCGTTTCGATTGAGAGGGAAAAACCCGTGGGGCGTATCAGGCTTTCACCGCTTTACTGCGCCATGTGTAGTGTTCTACTTGAGGAATACTTGACCCAGCCGGAAGACCGCATCTCTGATTAACCCTACGCCTGACGGTTTACACCGCCCTGCTTCATAGCAGCAGTATCATACTTGGCCCCTCGCCCGGCGCATGATCTTTAATCATGTGTGCATCAGTCTCACTGCCTAGCGCATAATAGCACGGCTCCGAAAAGGGAACTCATCCAGCGAGCCTACGAAAGTCGCAAAACTGGTAGGTCCGGAAGGACTTCGTCTTCGACGGACAATCATTTTGACGAAATTCAATATTGCATTACAACATAGACATGGTTAAGATGGACTTGAACCTTGCCTCAGCCTGACCAGAAGCTTGAACCTCCCAATGCCGTCCTCCGTAGAAGGACCTTGGTCGCCCAAAAGCCTCGCTGGTGGGCTAGAATTCTCTGAAGGCCAATTCAGCAGGTATGGAAGATATTGCCCTGGTCAAAGACTTTGCTGTTATCATGGTGACTGCCGGTGCAGTGACACTGCTGTTCCGCAAGTTGAACCAACCGCTCATAATCGGCTATCTCATAGGAGGAATCCTCCTCGGTCCCTATAGCCTCTCCTTCCCCGGCGTGGGTGATCCAAACACGATCAGGCTGCTTGCGGATTTGGGACTGGTGCTCATTCTCTTCGCCCTAGGCCTCGAATTCGGTTGGGGCAAGATTCGACAAATGGGCATCGCAGTGATGTTTATCGCAGTAGTAGAAAGCCTCACCATGATCTGTATTGGGTACGGACTGGGGAGGTTGCTAGGGTGGGGGAGCAAAGAAAGTCTTTTCCTTGGAGCAGCCCTCGTAGTCACCAGCACTGCCATCATCGGGAAGACGATGAAAGATGCCGGGGAGTCAAACCGCTCCTTCTCGCCAGTTGTCATAGGCGTCAGTGTGGTGGAAGATTTCATCGCGGTAATACTCATCGCCGTCCTCGCCGGTATGGCAACAACCGGCACTGCCGATCTGAGTGACATCGGTTCACTGGTTTTTCGACTATTGATTTTCCTTATCGTTTCTCTCAAACTTGGCCCATTCATCGTTCGCCGGATTATCAACTACACCCATCAATTTCAGTCCGAAGAAGTACTCCTCATCGTCAGTTTGGGCCTCTGCTTCGGGATGGCTGTAATTGGCGATACCCTGGGGCTATCCGCAGCCGCTGGTGCGTTCATTATGGGAGCTCTCATTGGCGATACGCAACACTCTCCAGCCATCACCAAAGCGGTAACGCCTATTAAGGATATGTTCGCGGCCATCTTCTTTATCACCATCGGCATGTTGGTTAACATCCGGGATATCAAGGATTTCATCATCCCGACGATCGCCGTTTTTATGGTTTTCGTGTTGGGGAAAATACTGATCAATACGCTGGCGACTCTCATGGTCGGCTACAAGTTGAAGACCTCCCTCGAGGTAGGAATGCGCCAACCGGTGATGGGGGAGCTGTCTCTGGCTACAGCCAAAGTGGGGGCAGACAGTGGAGTTGTTATCGCTCCTCTTTATCCGGTTATCGCTCTGGTAACAGGATTGACTTCATTTACTGGCCCTTATATTGCGCACTCAGTGACGCATGTGGCGGATTTTGTCGATCGAAAATCACCGCGCCTATTACGGACCTATGGATATTGGGTCAATGAATGGGGTCATATACTCCATGTTGCGTTGACACCCAGAGATGAGTTGGCCCAAACACTACGTCATAGCGTCAAGATTATCTTGACTCACCTCCTCGTGGTGGCACTCATTATCGGCACGGGGAGTCTCACACTTCAATTCATCGATACCCTGAGCTTCCTCAAGAATGTACGGTTGGATATTATTGGCATTTGTTACACTCTATTCTTGCTCGCCGTGTGTATGCCCTCTTTTGTTATCATATGGCGAAACACCCGAATCATCGTGGATGAGAGCACAAAGTACATCCTCAGGAGGAGGAGATCGCCCAAGGGGTGGCGATATGAGACGCTACACGTGGTTATTCGGGATACCATGCTGCTTGCTCTGTCGATATTCATTATCTTGTGGTTTGTCCCTCTCATTTCCGATCTCCTTGCCATTGGATCGTATGCCCTGGCCATACCCGTTCTGTTCTTAGCCTTTCTCCTATTCTTGACGGTACGATCGGTCAGGAACATTCACCGCAAGCTGGCGAAAATGCTCAGTTTGGCTCGTCTTGAGAACCATTCTCCCGCACCGCCAGACCCTAACACATTCGAGATTCCACCAGAGGATGATCAGATGGTTGACTCATAGAAGAAATTCGGCCAGGGGAAATGGAAGCGGAATGATGGCTCAAATCAGTTGTACACGGATCAGTCCCGTCGGGATGATGGATAGTCGCGCCGAAGCTCGGCTAGAGATTTGGTCGTTTTACAGTAATATGAAAGCATGGCGGGCATGATGGATGATGGCAGCACTCGGTTCGGATAGCAGAAGACGGGCGAGGAAAACCTAGGAAAGAATCTCCGAATGAGGTGACCTCTGGGGCAATTAAGGATCCCGTTGTGGGAGAGACTGACTTTAGTTTATTGCAGAAGCCAAGCGCGGGACTCGTTTTTCAGATTAGGTTTCTGTTTACGCCAATAACCACGCCGTAGATGTGACTATCGCGTCCACTGCCTCCATTATGGTCCGTCGTACCAGGGTACCGAATCAGGTGGACCACTTTGTCCTGATGACACAATATAATATTGCCGGGAGAGGGTGTCATCTTTCGGTCGACGAGAATCACATCGTCTTCCTTCACATCCAGGCTCGGTTCAAGGCAGAAACCTTTTGCCAGAACACCTACGATGTTGTCGCTCAAGTGCTCTGATAGCCCCCAATAGACATAACTCACTACTTCAGGTACCTCGGATTGTATTTCTGCAAGAACAGGAATCCGCGCCAGCCTCGGCATATCAAGCTCAGCCAAGGATTGTTGAGCGTTCTCAGGAGGAGTCACACGCTCCTCTCTATTTTCAATATATCCGGCTGCCTCGTATAATTCCTGTGGCGAGACTTGGAGTGCCTCGGCAAGTGACAGAAATGTCACAGCCGAAGAGTGTTGATAGCTGTCCAGCTCCAAGCGAGAAAGATGGCTCCTGGTCAACCCGCTCAGTCTTGCGAGATCCCACTGACTGAGTCCTCTTTTTCCTCTCGCCTGTTTAATATATTGGCCTAGACTCATATATCAATGATGCTCCATCGAGGGTATCGTTTCTGGTGAGTATTGGCCCACGCTTATGTCTCACATCCATCCTCCATATCAATACTGAGAGACTCTATGTTACTACAGTAGCATACCCCTTATTTCAGGTCAAGCGTGTGTGTCAGGCCTTAACTCTTGAAAAGTATTCCTCCCGTTGTCTGGCGGTTTCCAGACATTGTGTTTGTTGAATATCTGGCTTGACAACGGTGGGGGTTGATGCTACTCTGGTAGCAACACCCCACCATCCAAAAAAATCCACGATTCAACCCCCTAGAAAACAGAATACTTGACGGACTGTTAGTTCGGCCTTGTTTTGGCAATTCTGCTGTTTGCCAGCCACACACGTTGGACTGAGGGAATATCGAATGAGCCATGTTTTGACCAGGCTCAGAAAAGGAAGTGAGAATGAAGGGAAAGGGACTCTCCGGGACTGAAAAGGGATTACTGAAGATCGTATCGGAGTTAGACTACCTGTGTTCTGTACGGAGACGGGAAATCACGGAGTTGCAAGAGCAGTCGAGAGCGGCGGGCGGCATTGTGTGCAATGCGGAGTATGAAACCGCCAGATATGAGCAGGCTCTTGTTGAAAGACGGATTCGGGACCTGCAGGACATAGTCAATCGGGCAGCAGTAATGGAACCGCCTGCCGCGTGCTGCAAAGCAGGTTTCGGCACCAAGGTTCTTGTCCAGGACAACGATGGCAAAGGCCATCAATTTACCCTCGTTGAAAGTGTCGACAGTAATCCTTCCGAAGGTAAGATCTCTATTGACTCACCAGTTGGCAAAGCTCTTCTGGGCAGATCAGAGGGAGATAGAGTTGAGGTTCGTACACCGGCAGGTTTGCGTGACTTTCTGATAGTTAGAATAGGCTTGGCTGATGAAGCAGTAATTCCTGATCCGGCGCAAGCTGAGCACGTGGTATCTCAAACCATTCCCACGACGTTGCCAATTCACGAATGCAGCGAATCGGGTATAGAGACCCCACCGAATGAAAAGCGGAGGGAAGGCAAGGAAAAAGCAAGGCAGGCCGCAGCACTGAAAAAGGCTGGAGTCCGCCTTACAAAAGGACAGATGCCAAAAGCCGCCAAGAAGAAATAGAGATAGATCCCTTGAAGGCATGCGCAATTTGCCAACTGGCGCACGAGGTGGGAGGTTGCGTCATGGTTAGGAAGAGTATTCGGACATCACAGGGTGAAGCCCTCGGCTTTCGAGATGCTGCGGGCGTCCGTTTCATGCGCAACATGGAGAAGGGGGCGCAAGCCCGCTGTGCGAAGTGCAAGAAAACGGTGACGGTTGCAGGCCCGAAAGCCACCCTTCTGAAGGGAGAGCGCCCCGCGATTGCAGGTGAATGCCCAGATTGCGGAACCATCATTTATAGAATCGTCAAACTGTGAGTATGGCAGAGGCTATTTCCACCTGAAATGTCTGCTGAGCATGGGACGTGGCTGACTAGTGAATCCAGATATTCTCGAAAGAATGACTATTAGCGTTCTGCGACTCAACGTGACGCTGAGGATGCGACAGATGCCAAGTTGTACGATCCGAATGAGGACAGTAAGTCTGGGCTGCTGATTCTTCGGCGCGCGTCCTGACTTCAGCGCAGAGAGAGTTTCGTACAAGTCCACTCGGCGATCGGAGGTCTGTGCCATTAGCAGCAGACATAGAGAAAACCAACACGCACGAAGATGTTATGTGCAGCGGATGCTTGAGGATAAAGGTGTCGGCTATATTTTGGGACTTGCTAACCGGAAAGCTGACAATGCCGGATCAGTAAGGTGATCAAGATGGCCTGTAAGCGTCGCCACAATACCGCAGCAGGAAACAGAGCAGGGAATAGAATCCCCAGCGGTGACCATCCGACCCGCGTGATCGCTCGGAGTTGGATTGAATATGCGTCGCCGTCAACATACACGAAGCACAGACAGAAAGATACCTGTGGATTCGAGCAGCGCAACACGTCTCTGAGTTTGGGATCTCGTTATCGCACGCCGGATGAACCCGGAAGGATTTTCAGGGCTACTGGGGGTCAAGGCAACCAAATGGGCCGAGGCTGGTCTACACCCCGGCAAGTCCGTCTCGACAGGCCGCAGCGTTGGTAGTCGCTCATCACCGTTGCGACGTGATATACCTAAAGGGAGTAAGGAATGGGAAAAGAGAAGTCAAATAAGCAGGGGGGAAAAGGAGCCCCAAAGGGGAGAAGGCGAGGGCTCAACCAGTTCTCTCCAACCAAGAAGCTAATGTCATCCATGCGTAGTCGTGCTGCTAGTGGCAAGAAACGGAGATGATGAAATCGAGTGGGTGAATGGTAACCGGCGATTATCCGCTTCGCGGATCGGCCAACGTCGCACCAAAAAAAGGTGGGCGTTCCCTAGAACATCCTAGATAAAGCGAGCTTTCTGAGATCACCAAGAAGATTTGATCTGTTCACTTCTTGGTGAGAGTGCCTTCCAGACAAAGGTATCTGATAGAGTTGACAGCGGTTAACAGGGGGTCGATCTGGTCGACGTCAGGGAGAATGGGATAGTCAGAAGACATAACCCGCTGGATATCGAATCACATAGAAGGAGGATTGCCAGATGTCAGACTTAAAAGACTACAGTGGGGCACTGAAGGAGAATCTGAAGCTACAGGATTTCTCTCAAGAATTCCTGGCTAAGCTGGCCAAGGAATGGCAGGCCCAGTTTATCAAATTTGAGGACATTTGTTTCCATATGGTCCAAGAGAAATGGGGGCAGCAGGCGGCCGACGAGTTCGAGCTGGAGGCGTTTGCCCGGGCAGCGAAAATCAATGTGCCCAGAATTGCCAAGCTGGCAAACACTCAGGTAAGAGACGCGGTGGACTTCACAAAGGTTTCTCAGTTGCTCGTAGAGGGGCTGTTCTTGCAGCCCACCACTAGCATTGAAGTGATAAACAGGGATCATGTGAAATTGACCGTACGCCGTTGCGTGCTTTTGGATTATCTCGAAAAGCATGAACCATCGCGGATAATACCCGTCTGTCATCAGCTTGAGGTGGCGATGTTTACCGAGTATATTCGTGTTCTCTTGCCTGATTTCAAGGCGAACGCGCTGAAGCTCCCTCCCCGGAAAAGCCCGACGGAGGTTGCCTGCGTGTGGGAGTGGGTACGGTCCAGCTAATCTGAGCACTGCTGACAACAACAGCAGCGGGCTCAAGCGAGCGGTCTTGGGCAGTGTGGCAGACTATGTGCTCCGGCAATCGTACCGCCCGGTGCTGCTGATCAGATCTCACCAGGTCAAGTCGTAGCGTAGTGCCTGTGATTCGTCTTTGCAATTGGGGGATGCCACTCATGTCATTCCCGCGAAAACTCGTGTTTGCACAATCTGACCGGTTAAATCCATTACAAGGGGAGGACGAGCTCATGGAAATAGCAGACTACACCGGCAAATTTGACCCTGATTTCGGTCCCGACAAATTGACCAGAGAGACCCTACTCAAGCTCCTCAAAATGTACTCCGAATACATACGAAGAGTGGACGGTTATTGGTATGTCACGGTCATGAACAGGTGGGGTAATGAGGCGGCCCTCGAGTGTGATCTTGACGTTTGGGAGAAGGCCCAAGTCTGGGAGATCAAGTCGACAACCAGCTTATTGAACATCCATGGAGATGACGTTCTGACGATGATGAAAGCCATGCAGTCCAGCCCTTGGATGTGGCTCTACGATTATGACGTGGATATCAAGAGCCGTGACCATGCCATACTTACCTTCCGCACGTGTCCAATCCTAGCCTCTATCGAAAAAGAAGGAACAGGGCGTGAAGAACTACTCTGTCATGGCTTGGAGCCCAAAGTGTTTCGTGTCATAGCCGACTATTTCAATCCAAAGATTGAGGTCATTCCGCTCAAACTACCTCCAAGGAAAGCCTCGGACGAAATCGCCTGTCGGTGGGAGATGAAGTTGGATAGGTGACTACGTTCACAGTGTGTCGCCAAGCAGCGAAATGAAACACTTGACGGATTAGACCACTGTCAATACGGCTGACCCAAGACGCTAAGGGCTACGGGAAATAACACATGAGCTAAGGAATCTCTGATTAACTCCTGAATTCATGCGATAATAATGGCAGATTCAACTTTAGGGAGTTCTGCCGTGATGAATGGACCCACTTTTGCCAGCCTGACCTATGACAATAAGAATAAGAAGACTCGTCGGGAGAAGTTTCTGGAAGAGATGGATCGGGTGATTCCTTGGGATGAGTTATTGAAGATCGTCCGGAAGCGCTATCCGAAGAAAGGCAACGGACGGCACGCCGATGTGAGCGTGAGGTTGCCCCTCACGTGGGGGCGTGGATTCAAATATCCGCCGTATCCGAAAGATATTCTGGTACCCCTGAGAATGAGCCTTCCATAACTTCAGGCCGAGGCGTTCTCATTGAGATTGGAACTTCATGCAGATGCAGATATGGTAGAATAGCAGTGCAGTCAAATGAGTTCTGTTTGGGCTGAGGGCTATCGATAAGGTGATCAATGATGAAGAAGCGGTTGAGGAAGAAAAAGCATCTCGGTGAGTTCAGGGAGTGGGGGCGACAAGTTTTCATAACCCTCAACAGCAGCGAGGCGCTTGACCAGTTCCTTGATGATTTTATAGTCGATGCTGTTGAAGCTAATGGTTTGCGTTGCGGTGGTGGTGGGCGAGCGAACGAGATAAACCTAGTGGTTGAACTTGGCCGCTTGAAAGATGATCCCGAAGCGAGATTTCGGATGGTGACTGCCTGGTTGGACGCTCGTCCAGATGTTGTGGCTTATAAGGCAGGTCGTCTCTTTGATCTTTGGCACGAGGACGTTGACGATATGGAAGGCGCGCATGAAGCCTGATCCCGTCGAATATGAAATCACAGACCACGCCGAGTTCGAAATTCAGAGGCGAGGTATTCCGCTGGACATGGTGCGAGCGATCGTGCACAAACCGGAACAGCGCTTGATGGTACGTGAGGGGCGAGAGGTATTTCAGTCTCGCGTACAGATGAGTGGCAAGAGATATCTCATCAGAGTGTTCGTGGATACCGATCGCGCTCCTGCTGAAGTGGTGACAGTCTACCGTACCAGCAAGATTGGCAAGTATTGGAGGTGACCGCGATGAAAGTTACCTATGATCCCAAAACCGACACACTGAGCATGATTCTCAAAGAGAGAACGCCGGTTGCCGAAAGCGACGAAGACAAGCCCGGCGTCATTCTCGACTATGATGATGCTGGCAACCTGATATCGCTCGAAATCCTTGATGCTTCGTCCAGGGTGAGCGATATTCGCAAGATGGAATTCCAGATGGCGGCATAGCGGGAATCCTTAGCCGGCTTCACACAGCGGCGTGCCTTTACTGACAGGGAGCAGAGGGTGAGGGCAAAGGGAAGAGTGGGTTTGAGGAGATGGCCGGTTATGAAACCGAAGAAGCCACAACCATGGATGGTGCGGAGAGGTGGATCATGTGCGGCATGATTGTGAAAGAGAAGATAGGTCTGTGTTTCAGGGGGAGTTCGACCCTCCCCCGTCTCCACCAGAAACACGAGAGAGCTTCCGAGTCTGAATGATTCGGAAGCTATTTTACTAGAACGACCTCTGAGCCTTTCTTGATGGTCGCGACCTGGAAGGTTGGCCAGAATGCCGGTTTGGGCTTCACCGAGACAATGGG
>JAQTRE010000115.1 GCA_028711995.1 Dehalococcoidia bacterium
GCTTTGTGGCTTCGGCCGTGATAGCAGGCACGGGCGGATGGCTTTATGCTCATTATATTCGCATCATGGACCCGAACATCTTCGGAATGGGCATTCTATTTGATGTGATCTTCATGGCGATACTGGGTGGCATTGGTACCCTGGTTGGCCCGATTGTCGGCGCTTTGGTCGTTCGATTGGGGCCGGAGCTGGTGTCCGAGGTCTACACGGTTAATCAAGAGTGGCGCACGGCATTCTTGGCCCTATTCATGCTGGCGATCATAATCCTACTGCCGATGGGAGTATGGGGCACGATCAAGATGCGCTGGAGGCAATTTCAGGCAAAAAGAGCCGGGGGCCCGCCATCGGAGCCAATGCCGCCTACCCCGAATAAGCTGGTTGAATCCATAAGAGGGATGTTCACCAGGCGGTCAGAACCGGAGAAATAGCTTTTTCTCTCCGGATCGCCTAAGCCCGGATAACAAAGAAGTAATTTCGTTCCTGAGGGCTCATCAAGATCAGATGAGCCCTTATCCCTCCTCCGGTAGCGGTCTTCATTTTGTGATTTCTCCCTATATGTTGGTGGCTTTGTCAGATTGTTTGTAGTCTTCTATCCCCCATACTTAGGTGCATTACCTTCGCTATAGACGTGTTGCTCAGAACGTTGAGAGTTCATCTGACTGTAGAAACCCATTTGCCTTTCAGGCTCATCTTGTATTGGAAGAGACTCATTGTAGCAGCATTTTGCTGGATGAAGTATACTTGAATAGGGATGTCTGCCCCGCGGGCATAATGAGCTTAGCAGAGATTGGTAGGAAGGAGGTGAGAGTATGCCGCGTTTAAGTGCGTGGGAAATCGCTCTTATTCTGGTGATAGTGCTGATTGTCTTCGGCGCAGGTAAGTTGCCGCAGGTTGGCAGGTCTATGGGTGAGGCGATAAAAGAGTTTCGCAAGTCAAAGGATGACAAAGATGAAGTTGCCCAGACGAACAATTCCAAGGCCGCCGAGGGCGATAAGAAAAACTAGGTCTGGGATTGTTTAGTTCCGGTTTTGAACAATTTGGCTGCTGTGAGAAGATTATTGTGCCGCCTGGCGAGCAAGGCAGGCGAGTTTCACCAGTGTATCATCGAGAACTAACCGCAGAAGACTGGCCTCTTTGATCTACCACAAGACTCTCTGCTCAATCTCGTCATCGTAGCAGTCAGGGAAGGTGAGACCGGATAGCTGAGTCGTTGGCAGAGGAGTGAGAGAGTGGATTTTCTGGGCGTTGGCCCCTTAGAAGTAATCTTCATTCTGCTGATCGGGTTCTTGATATTCGGGCCCAAGAGACTGCCTGAGATCGGCAGAGGTCTGGGAAAGGCCGTCCGCGAATTCAAAAAGCAGAGTGCGGCGTTGACCAAGGATTTTACCGATGCCTACGAAGATGGGATCAAGCCACCTCCTGAAGCACAAAGCAAAAGTCCCCAGCCTGTCACGGGGATATTGAGTGACGGCAATGCCTCCCCTGGCAAAACAGAAGTGGTGCAACCCCAGAACCTTGAGGACTAATTAGTCCTCGCTAAAACCTCACGACGCTATGGATCAAGATGTAAAGCTCCCGATCAAATCGCACCTGGAAGAGCTGAGGAAACGTCTCACCATGTGCGCGATTGCAGTAGCGATCACCACTGGCGCCTCCTTTTATTTTGCAGGAGACATCATCGAGGTGCTGAAGTCGCGAGCCGATGGCATTAATCTCCAGTTCATCGAAATGACGGAGATGTTTGGAACATACTGCGTCATCGCGATTTTTATGGGAATTGCGCTGGCATTGCCTTACATCACCTATCAATTGGTGATGTTTATTCGTCCTGCTTTGACCGGAAAGGAGAGAGGGTACTTATATTTTCTACTGCCTGCGGTGTTCCTGTCGTTTGCTGCGGGTGTAGCCTTCGGTTACTTTGTTCTGATTCCCCCGGCAGCCAAGTTTCTGATCACCTTTGGGAGTGATATTGCCGAGCCACAGATCAGGGTGGGAAATTTCGTTTCAGTGATGGTCAAGCTGCTTTTTGGCATCGGACTGTGCTTTGAAACCCCTATTTTGATCCTGTTTCTGTGCAAGATCGGTATTGTCAGTCCAGAGGGGCTGGCCAGAAAGCGGAAGTTCGCTATTGTTGGAGCCTTTATTCTTGGTGCCATTATCACTCCCACCTTTGATCCTATCAACCAGAGCCTTGTTGCCGTTCCTCTGATTGCCTTGTATGAGTTCGGCATCTTGCTGGCCAGAATATTCCGCAGGAGAGAGAAAGTGCCCAAATCGATAGCCTCTGATACTTGATGCAAGATCAACAGGCCCCTGCGTCATGGTGAATGGCAATTGAGCTTCAATCGGGCAACGCAGAGGCATGTCCTTGGTCGCAATCACAGATTTGCACCATGACCCCAATGTTCGGACTGGGGTGTGCACCATTGACCGGAATCATTTGGATGATTATACTAATGATCTAAAGCAATGGGATCTGCCATCAGCATAGGACTGATGGCAAGTATCTGGAGGAGATGAGTGGTGCTCAGTCTTTCCCAAAATCATATCGGGGAACGTATTGCCGCATTGAATCCGCGCCTCCAGCTCAGGACCTGTCGAGCCAGAGACGCCTCGTTTGATGACGTGGATAATCGCTTCAAAGAGGTGATGCAACGCCCCTTAAGCCAGGCAGCGGAAATAGGGGAAGCCGATATTGTGGTGGGGATTCCCTTTCATAGTGAATCTGACACCATTTCCTCTGTGCTGGATACGATAAGGGATGGTTTGAGAAAATTCTACCCGGATCGCAAATGTGTTATCGTAGCCGCCGGCTCTCCGGCAGGCGGCGAAGCCCTCAAATTGATCGATGAGTCATATGACGACAAGATCGATCAAATCGCTTTCTTGCTGGATGATGAACGAATAAACGGAAAGGGCTGGAGCTTGCGGGCGATCATGGAGGTGACGCGAGCCCTCGAGGCAGACCTGGTGATTCTGGAGGCAGACCTCAGAAGTCGAACCACAAATGGGGAAGTTGAGGGATTGGCTCCGGATTGGATCAGCCTCCTTCACGAACCTGTTCGGAGAGGTAAAGCGGATCTCGTTGTCTCACGATTCAACCAGCATTATGCTAACGCCCCTGTTTCCGCTCTGCTGTTTTATCCTCTGGTTACCGCGATTTACAATCGCCCGCTTCATCTCTGGGCAGGTGTGCAGTGGGGTATTTCCAACCGTTTGATCCGAACCTACCTTCAGACGCCTCGCCACCAGTTGAGCCCTATGGTTCTTGGATATGGTGTCGATGTCTGGCTGCTTACCAAGGCTCTCACCAGTGGCGACATGATCTGTGAAGCTAACCTGGGAATAAAGCTGCATCATCAGTCATCACTGGCAAAGAGATCGCTTGTATTGAGACAAGCATGTGAGGTGATGTTCGAACAGATTGTGGCGGACAGAGATTGGTGGGAAGAGATAGAGTTGAAGCGCGAGTCATGCCTGCCACAGCCATTGCTGACTTATGGAACTAGGAAAACGCATCAACCTGATGAGGTGCAGCTGGTTCCTGAACAGTTGGGGATGAGATATAAACAGGGTTATTACATTTTTCACTCTCTTTATGAGAGGGTTCTCCCTCAGGAGGCTTATCAGCAATTGGAAGGGCTGGTTAAGTTTGAAAACGCCCATATTGATTTCCCCACCGAACTGTGGGTACAAACCGTTTACCATTTGTTGCTCGCCTATGCGTTCAGCAAGGATTTTGCCATGGATGACGTGCTGAATTCACTCATTCCGTTGCATAATGGTTTCATGTGTGGCTTTGTTCGGAAAACGCAGTTACTAAGAGATAAACTGACGAACTTACCTCCCGAAGAAGCGGATTATCTGGCATCACTGGAGAGTGATCGAAGGCTCACGGAATTGTTGGAAGAATTTCTCCGCCAGAAGCCGGATTTCATGTCCAGATGGGTGGAGCGGGCGGAAGCGCTTAAGTCGCCAGTGCCTCAGATCACTTATCGGGAATTCATACCCGGGGTGCCGCTCATCGTGCCGACGGAATTGATCACTCCGGAGGGCCACACAGTCCGCGCCAATGAAATATATGATGCCATATTCGCCCGGCAAAAAGAGGGGTTTGAGCATTTTGTCTATGAGCGCCTGCAAGTTCCTCGAGAAGCTGGCTCTGCGGAGATCGCTCAAGCGATAAAGGACTTTTTGCACGTGGGTGAAGAAATGGTATTACGTTCCAGCGATTTATCTACAGTCGAGGGGACGGAAAGAATGGTGAGGGCCATATTCGATAGCTTTCCGCAGGGAGAGGGATTCTCTTTGATTCCTGAGATGGCTCTTTGGTTTCTGAAGCAGTATCCCCCCTCCAATCTCTTTACGAGGATGGGCTATGCCGGCCTTGAAGAGATGCTCCAGGATTATGATTCCCTGGATATTCTGGCTCTGACCAGCTGGTCTGAGGAGAAGGAGTATGACGAGAGCCTGCGGAAACTGATCAGGGAAACCATTCGCCCGGAACATTTTGCTTCCTGTCCCATAAAGCCTGTGGTGGTGGACCATGTCAATTTTCCTTCGCTGGTGGAGATGAAAGATTCATCAGCCCTTGATAAACTCTGCTCCCGAGTAGTAGTGAGCAACCTCCGTAAAGGCATGGGGGGAGAGTTCCCCAAAGGGCGTTATTTCACCACCGTCACCAAGAATATTGTGGAAGCCGAAAGGTTCGGTAAGATATGGAAAAGATTTGCCAGTGAGAGGAAGGCTTTTGGCCAAAAGGTCAATGCCTCACTGGAGGGCCACTGGGGAAGGGAACCTCTATCGGCGCACAGTATTTTTGAGGATGGGACTCAGCGGATATTGGCCAGGCAATTGAAGGAGAGGGCAGAAAGGGTTGAGGCGTCTGCTGACGGGGATGAGGCTCACTTAAAATTAGCTGAAATTCTCCGCGATATCGCCGATTCCTATCATCTGGCGCTTACCCTTCCCGATGGAACCTTTGTCACCTGCTCTATGTGGTCCTGGGCCAGCTATAGCTTTAAGGGTGGAAAGGGCTTGCCGCCGCCCCTCTCGCTGCATGTGGAGAGAGACTGGACTTCAAGAGAGTTCCTTTTAGAGTACTATAAGGCTGCGGGTGGGACTGAGGAGGAGGTGGAGGAGAAAATTATCGAGCTTATGGAGCAGGGCAGGGAATGGGAAGATATGGCCTCCATTCTGCTGGGAACGGAGAAAGGGGCGGAACAGATTGTCTGCAGGGAGACGATTACTCCCTGGTCAAAGCAACCCCTGGCTGGCAATATGACTCGGTTTGCCGGTAACCCTGTCCTCGAGCCGATTAAGGAACATCCGTGGGAATCAAAATATGTGTTGAACGCGGGCATGATAAGGCTGGATGGCAAGGTGTACATGGTCTATCGGGCGTTCGGGGATGACGAGGTCTCTCGGCTGGGGTTGGCCACAAGCGAAGACGGGTTCCATTTCACAGAGCGACTGGAGAAGCCTATATTCGAGCCAAAGCGCCGTAGTGAAAAGAAAGGGTGTGAAGACCCTCGGCTGATTTTGATGGACGGTCGTATTTACATGAGTTATACCGCTTATGATGGCATCGTGGCCCAAATCGCTCTGGCTTCCATAGGAGCAGACGATTTTACGAATTACCGGTGGAAGAAGTGGCACCGGCATGGACTGGTCTTCCCCGGCTTTAACGATAAGGATGCCGCGCTGTTCCCTGAAACGTTCAATGGGAAGTATGCCATGCTGCATCGCGTCGATCCTCATATCTGGGTGACCTTCTCCAACCATCTGCGCTGTCCCTGGCCCAGAAAAGAGCACAAGATTCTGGCCGGGTCAACTTACGGAATGATGTGGGATGGGAAGAAGATCGGTGCTGGGGCTCAACCGATCAAGACCAAGTACGGATGGTTACTCATTACCCACGGCGTTGATTTTGCGCATTTTTATCGGCTGGGAGTGATGCTCCTGGATCTGGAAAACCCGTCCAAACTGATTTATCGCTCCCCGAATTTTGTCCTAGAACCGCAGGAGGCGTGTGAGATTGGAAAGGAAGGACAGCATTGGGTGCCCAATGTTGTCTTCACCTGCGGAGCTCTTCCCAAAGAACATCACGGAAAAGAAATGCTCGATGCAGATGATGAACTCATTGTTTACTACGGGGCCGCTGACACCCTGATGAACATTGCCACTGCAACGGTAGGAACGCTTATCCCGGAGGAGGTTCGTAAAGGGAGTTCAGCCACATAGAACCGGGACCCATTCTCTTAAGGGATTTTCTACTTTGGTTGCGAGGCATAAGCGATGGCCGGATTGACCTGCTTGCTCTCTGCCACCATTCGATAATGTTACTCGTGATGTGAGGGGACAAAGCACTCGGCGAACGCTCTAGCCATTCTATCTGGAGCTCAATCAGAAACATGAAACTGAGTTTGGAGAAATTCTCTTACCTTTCTGGAGAGACTCGCTTGAACAGCAAGCCGGGAATAATCCAGGAGATCGAAGAGGTCTTTCTCAGGCCGAGGATCGATATCACCATGTTATCCCTTGATCAATTCCTCCAGCTTTCACGAGCGGATTTTCTCGCCAGGGGGTGGGATCCCCCAGCAGTCGTGCGAGGGAGAGGCGGCCAGATGCCGCTGGCGGAGCTTATCAAACAAGGGGTCGGCCTCCAGTTGGGGTTTCGATCACCAGGATTGCTGGCGGATATCCTCAAGTTCCAAGCCATGTACGATTCCAGAGAAGCCAAGATAGATATCGGCGTTTACGTTGTTGGCACATCGGCATTTCAGAACGTCATGAGGAAGGAAACCGGAAAGCCATGGGCTGGTTTGAGCTTTTATGAGGTTACCGAAAAGTTGCCTAGTATCGGGAGAATGCTGAAGGTGCCCATCTGTTTACTTGGTTTGAACGCCGTGGAAGAAAGCCCGTCCGTGGCTGGCAATATCAACCACATGTCATCCTCCCAGGTTAAAGAGACTGTTTTTGCATTTTTGGAAAGGAAATACGGTCGGCCAATCGACCAGAATGTTCGCGTGATGGGGATGGGTAGAGGATTGGATATAGAGTTTGATGGTATACTGCGACTTGATGATGAGGATGTAATCCTTGAGGTGGAAGTGAGCACTGAGGGCGTGCTTCGTTCACGGATTCTTGCGGATAGCACCCGCAGCTTTACTAAAATGCTCCAAGACTACCGTCGCCTGATGGGAAGGAAAGCTTCACTCAGATTTATATTTCTGGGTGAATTCAATCCCAGATATATCAGCAGAGTATTGGATCAAAGAGATGATGTGTCCTGTGAATCCGGAGGCGCGATAGTCGATTATGAAGTGTATCGGTTCGAGGATCTCGGCCTAACCGATAAGCAGAATATTTCCAGCATCTGAAGAGCCCCTGATCAAGTGGAGCAGGCGATCTTTTGCCGCGAGATTGGGGAGGTGTCTCCCTAATGCGCTCTCTTTAGAACAGATTCCTTCAATTTACGTCAAAAGCGAAAAAGATTGCTTGGGGACTGCCAGCTGGAGCATCGTCTCGTAATGAACAATGCCAGGAGTGACGCCTAGAATATTTTTTAAAAAATCAGCCATCTCCGTTGAATCCTGGAAATTGGCGCTCAAGAATAGATCAAAGCGACCGGTGGTGATGACGACGCGGTTGACCCTTCGGTCGGCCACCAGATGATCCGTTGCCGCATTGATCTGACCGGGGCGGGTTTTCACCAGGATGATTGCCTGAGTGCCGAAACCAAAGGCTGTAGGATCGGCGACGCTGACCACCCTTACGATGTTCTCGTTAAGCAGCACTTGCATCTTTTTGCCCATCAGTGTCCTGTTTATTTGCAATTTCTTGCTGAGATGAGTGATGCTTTCTCTGGGACTTGACTCCAGAGCCTCTATTAGTTTCACTTCCAATTCATCCAGAGGGCGGGGGGTGGCTTCTCTGGTTGCACCCGTGTCGCCCCTCAAGTACATCCAGGAGCTTTTCACCACTTTCAAAACCGCCATAGTTTCAGCATCCATCAGGTCGGGGATTTTGCCCAGTTCTTCGCTGATAAAGCCCAGGAGTTCCTCTTGACTACGGAAGAACAGTGTGAGCAACGCGTCATAGCGTCCCGCGATCAGCCGAATGGCTCGAACGCATCGGTAGGGGGCCAAATAACCCGCCACAGCATCCGACTTCCCAGGACGAACAGTGATCCCCATCAAGGCCCTTGTTGAGAACCCCAACACCAGTGGTTCAGGCCTGGCCGCGATTGTGATAGTCCCCGCATCAATGAGCCGCTGAACTCGCCGGTGAATCGTCGTTGAGCTTGTGCCGAGCTTTTTCGCCAGAGAGGGATTGCTCTGCCTGGCGTCTAGTTCTAGCTCTTTCACCAGCAGCAGGTCCAGGTCATCGACCCCCGGTTCAGATGATTTCCGTATTCTGTTCATCTCATCAAGACCTCGCCTGTTTTTGCTCTTCAAGATGGTTTGGGCAACTTCATTGCTGAGAGTGAGTGTCATATATGTCTGAGCTCATCAGGCTCCCAGGATGATGCCAGACAGCAAATTACCTGGGTTTGAGTATTTCCCACTCTGGTGGGCACCGTGTCAAATCTGGCTACCATTAGCGATAGCTCCCGGCTGAGGGTTGTGTGGAACTATATTATCTTGCTGCGACAAAAAAAGAAAGTCCAGTCACATATTCCGTGGTACCACTTTGTTGCGCAGTACATGAAAGTATTATAGGGGTTCTCGATGTCATGTAGTTCTAGAACACATTATTCCAAGTTGTAGTTGTTATTGGGCAATGCTATAATCAAACCAGTCGGTCTGTGTCTGGGGGTATCGAGGCCTTAGCTTCCGTGTTGTGGGTGGATGGGGCAAGCCTGTGTGACCATTCCTCCGGCCATAGGGATTCGCAAATGGGGTGATGCTGGTTGAACCGATCCATTCCGGCATGAAACCCAAGGGGTAGCGTTCGCTAATCTTAATCATTTTCAGGAGTTAGAGAGAAATGGATTTCGATCTTCCAGAAGAACACCAGATGTTTCAGAAAGCGATCAGGGATTTTGCCGAAAAAGAGGTAAGCCTCTATGTGAATGAATGTGAAGACAGTCACGAGATGCCGATGGAGCTGTTCCGTAAGATGG
>JAQTRE010000116.1 GCA_028711995.1 Dehalococcoidia bacterium
CTCCTACTACATCGGTAAGCTTCTCCACAAAGCGCTTATCTTTGGACAATTTGAATGTCTCGACTCGATGGGGCTGCAATCCGTGAGCATCCCATATCCGCTGCACAGTCGACTTGCTCACCCCCTGGCGCGAGCCATCGATCGCGTCGACCAGTGTGTCTCCCCGGCCGGCTTTGTATGCAACGTCGCTTCCACGATGGCTTTCTCCTTATCGGCATTCAAGCGGCGTGGGCTGGTGCCATGCGGGGCATCAATCGAGATTCCATGGCATCCCTGTTCCTGAAACCTCTTCCTCCAGAGGATCACAGTGGCACGAGATGTGCCCAACTCCCTCGCGATGGCGTTATTCGACCTCCCTCCTGCCGCCATCAGACAAATCCGTGCGTGCAACACTATCCTCTGCGGAGTCGTTCGCGCTCTAGTCCATGCTTCCAAGGTCTTTCTCTGTTCATCCGTCATCGCCAAGGCGTTGGCAGGTTTCACATACCTCGATGATACCACACAAGAAGGATATTGTATAGATATTACGGAGCCACTACACTAGCCTTAATTCTTGACCAGGCTGAATTGTCTATGGCATTGTTATGCCCTCCTGTCATCAGTTCCCGAGTACGGATACACCGTGTGTCAGCGCGCCTACTCACTCAACCTGAACTAGCTTACCCCCTTTGGATATTAGAACCTCTCCATCGTTAGAATGGACACCATCAGGCTGGATAGTATACGGCCCCCCTGGCGATTCCCAACGCAGATCACCCGAGCGGGCTGCCTTCGCTATCTCTACCGGGTCATCCGAGCCAGCCAGCTCTATGGCCTTTATACATACCCAAAACGCGTAGTAGTGGGCAGCTGTCGAGGGGAGATGCCCGACGGTTTCCAAATAGGCTTGCTCCATTTCCTTGGCCCCGGGATAATTAAGTCCTGGCACCCAGTATACCCAGTGATAGGTGCCCTCAGCAGCCTCCGGTTTCACCGAGATTCTGGAGGCTGACGCTGCGCTCCAACTGACCCACTTGATATTGCCCCAGCCACCCAATTCCACAATCTGTATGAGGATAGTAAGACACTGCTCCGATGCAAAATTTGTAAGAAGGATGTCGGGGTTCTCGTACTTGACCCTGGTAAGGTAGGACGACAAGTCGACGGTTCCCTGAGGAACGTACTGTTCATAGCTAACGTTCACGCCAGCGGCCTCTAGTTTTTGCCGCATCGCACGATTCTCGTCACGTAGCTCGACGTCGTCCATGCACAGAAGGGCTACAGTTTTGGGCTTGAGCTTATTGAGAATAAAATCTACCACCGAGTCTCCAACATCAGCCAAATTCGGCATCACGGTGCGCACTGTATATGGTCTGTCACTTATGTCTTTAGGCGTGGCACCTAAACTAAACACTGGGACCCTAACCTCTTCGGCAGCATCCGAAGCAACGCTTAGTTGGGGTGAGCTTCCCCCTCCGAAAAGGACTGCGGATACCTTCTCATTCTGGGCCAACTTTGTGTAGCCAGCCTTGGTGTTTGCAACCTGACTTTGGTCATCGAATTTTATGACCTTGATAGACCTACCCCCCAGAATGCCCCCCATCTTTTCCACCTGTTTCATGACCACGCTTATGGCCTCATCACCCAGAGCGCCAGCCGCAGCATACGGCCCGGAATAAGGCGAAAGGACGCCGATCTTCACAGGCTCACTGGAGACAGTCGGTGCAGGGGTTGTTGTTGTTACTACAGGGGTTGTCGATTCCTCTTCATCATCGTCACCGCAGGCCGCCAGGAGGGGCACCATCAATACCAGGGCCAACATTAGTATCAACACTTCGCACCAAAGATTCCTTTTCGGTCGCATTTTCAATCCTCCTGAACATATTTGGTTCTTCGATACTCCAGATACATAGACACACATGAGGCTTAATACTCTCGGAAACCTTGCCTGCTGCAGATTAATTCCAAACGTGAAGTCATTTTGTCTGTATAGTCACCTCCCTTCATCGAACTCATTGCATCCCATGAGCCGGATTGATAAAGATGGCCCACGGGATGCAATCGCAGACACCAGCCCCATTGAATTATACGGGGTTGCCGCCCTCATCTTTGAGATTTCCGTCAAGATTGTTGCCTAAGCGAACCTCAGTTCAGTGCGATCTATCAGTTCCTTCTGCACGTTTGGGTCTAGATTGACAAAGAACGCGCTGTATCCGGCCACTCTGACCACCAGGGTCTTGTATTGATCGGGGTGGCTCTGGGCCTCTCGCAGGGTTTGGGCATCCACCACATTGAACTGTATGTGATTGCCTCCCAACTCCATGTAAGTCTTGATAAGGGCCAGCAACTTCTCAAGCGATTCGTTGTTGGCCAAAGCAGATGGGTGGAACTTCAAATTGAAGATGTTGGAGCTGTATTTGACCGGATTCATGGCTACAACACCGGAGTGGATCAGCGCAGTGGGTCCGTTTCGATCGGTTCCGGGTGTAGCAGACGTGGTGCCATCAGTGAGAGTCACTCCCTTCTTTCTCCCGCTGGGAAGTGCTCCGACCAACCCTCCATACCAGCTGTGTATGGCAACCACAACCCCATGAGGCCTGCCATCAGCCTTTCCCAGATGCGACTTATATGTAAGCTCCTCTTTCATGAATTCGTCATAGAATTCCCTCACGATGCGGTCCACACAGTCGTCCTGATTGCCATATTTGGGAGCTGACAGAAGCAGATGGTGCAAAGCCTCGTATCCCTCGAAGTTCACCCGCAGGGCTTCGAGTAGATCTTTTATGGTGATTTTCTCTTCCTCGAATACCAGTCTTTTTATCGCCGCCATAGAGTTGGCCACATCAACCACGCCAACCAAGCAATCGGCGTCGCTGCCGAATTTGGCGCCGCCCGCGAGAATATCCTTGCCCCTTTTCAGACACTCATCTGTCAGAGAAGCAGCAAAGGGGGTTGGCAAAAACGCTGCGTCGACATTCTCCGCGATGCAGCTGGCCTTTCTGCCCAGTTCGGCGAAATAGGCAAGCTGTTTCTTCAGAGCCGCGTTCAATTCCGCATAGGTCTGAAAATCTTCGACCTTCCCTGTTTGAAGACCCAGTTGCTTGCCTGAGATAGGATCGATCCCGTTGTTAAGGGTCATCTCCAGTAGCTTGGGAAAATTGATCAGGGCACCCCATGCACTATCGATAGCGTGAACTGGCCCGGTTTGAACGCAACCGACAACTGCGAAATCATATGCCTCCTCCAGAGAGCAGTCCTTCCAACGGTCAAGGTGACGCTCCACGGCAATGTGACCATTGATGAAGCAAGGTTTCCCCAGGCCGACTCTCACAACTTCAGCGCATTTCATCAGGAATTCGTGGGACAGCCGGTTGTGCCATATCACCACGGTACTTGGCTGAAGCATGCGCACCCGGCTGTCGGCCTCCAGAACCAGGAAATCAATCTCGTTGCTGGCATCCTGGCCATCGCGAGTGAATCCACCCAAGGCAATGGTCTGGCCCGTGTGCAATTGTGCTCCCGTACCCATGAGTACGCCCACAAATATTCCCACCTCAGAAAACTTAATGAACAGCAGTTCCAGAAGCTCAATGACTTCTTCTCGTGTAATGCCCTCTTCTTCAATATTCTTCCGGTAGAAGGGATACATGTATTGGGGGAAGCGCCCAGGCGCAATGCCGGGCTCGGCAGCCTCTATCCAAGCCGCGGCATGAATGAACCAGAACGATTGGATGGCCTCACGGAAGTCTCTGGCGGGCTTGGCCGGTACCCGGCGGCAGGTCTTGGCGATTCGCCGCAATTCTGCCTTTCGTTCGGCATCGATTTCCTTGTCCGCCATCTCCTCAGCCAGAATGGCATATCGCTGGGCCCAGGCAATTACCGCTCTGGCAGTGATGATCACCGCATGGTAGAAATCCAGCCGGCTGAAATCGTCATGCAGATCGGGGGCAACCCTGGCCATCGCCTGCTCCGCCTCCTCGATCACGCCTTCTAGGCCCTTTCCCAAGACCTTTCCATAGTCGGGATTGCAGAACCCCATCGGGGTTCCGGCAGAATCGGCAAGAATGCCATGCCGGTTCAGATCGCGACGATCCACGCCTGTCAACGTCTGAAAGATGCTGGTCACCTTGGATGCATGCGTCTTATCCCTGAAATAGGCCACCGCCTCCTCGATATGTCGCACCTCTTCCTCATTCAAGCTGACCTGGCCGAATGAGGTTTTCCGGGACATTCTCATCGGGTTAGTGGACCATTCTGGATACGGATTGACGCCCCGGGGGTATTGGGTGAGGCTACCTACGATAGGGTTTTCGTCAATGTACAGCGTCATCCCCCTCAGATACTTGTCGAATACCTTTGCCCTAGTTATAATCGAGGATTCTCCACCGGCTTCTCTGTAGGCCTCTATCACGAACCTGATCCGCTCCGTGGACAACCTCACCTCGCTTTCAAAAAAACTATCCTTTACCCGTTTGACCTTATCGGTCAGTGCCGGTTTCTCCATTACCTGATAACTCATCATTTCATCCCCTCCTTTGAAAAGAGTCTTAAGCAATCTGGCTTTTTGTTGGCTGCCATTCTTACGACGTTATCACTCAGTCACTGGAGGCACTGGCGGGCTGTTCTAACACTGCTCTGCGAATTTATGCTGGAGAAGTCTCTGTCGCGGGTCACGTGTCAGAGACTTCACAGTTCAATCCTTTGCTAGAAATCCTACGACTTCTTCTGACGTGAGCCTACCTATTTCCTCCCAGTTATAGCCCAAACTCAGAAGAATGTCGTTGGTGTGCTCTCCGACTTCCGGATAAGAACTGCGGATCTTGCCCGGTGTCTTGCTGAGTTGCACCGGGATGCCGACGATCTTTGTGGGCCCCCGCCGGGGATCGTTGATCTCACAAATATATCCGTTGGCCACAACCTGAGGATCAATCGCGGCTTCAGCATAGCTGTTGACACGCGTGACTGACCCAAAACCTGCCTCCTTAAACAGCTTCAGCCATTCATCTCTAGACTTTGTGAGGAAAATCTGGTCCAACACAGTAACCAGTTCGTCGCGATTGTCAACTCGGGCATTGGCGCTGGCGAACTTAGGATTATCGTTGAGATGCTCAATGCCCATGGCCTTGGAAAAAGCAGGCCACCTTTTATCCGGAACCCCGGTGATAGCTAGCCAATCATCTTTGGCCTTGAAAATCATGTATAAACCAGATACGAGCCCAATTCCTCTCGGGTATTTCGGCGGTAGCTGACCACTCAAGAGATAATAATTCATCTCCTGCGCTTGGACGGAAAGCGCTGATGCCAGAAGAGATGTGCCCACCTGCTGACCTATTCCCGTTCGCTCTCGGAAAAACAATGCCACCATAATACCATAGGCTAGATACAAGGCACTTGCGTGGTCACAGGCAGGTGTGGCAATTGGCCGGGGTGATTCGTTGGATGGTCCGTTGTGCTTGACTAATCCACTTCTTGATTGTCCCGAAAGGTCAAACGCCGGCAGATCTTTGTCATCACCCTCCAGCCCATATGCCGTAGGCCATGCATAGATGATTTGTGGGTTGTACGTGGATATGGTTTGGTAGTCTAGCCTCATCCTCTCCACCACGCTCGAGCGGAAGTTGAGCAAAAAAACATCGCTCAACTTTACCAGCTTAATTAGTATCTCTCTGCCTTTCTCCTTTTTCAAATCAACGGCTATGCTTCTTTTGTTGCGATTGCAGCGCAAGTGACTAGCTGTAGTAAGCGCGTCTGAAGGACTGCTAACCTTATTAGAAACCCGAAGCCCATTCATTAGATCACCATATCTCGGCTCCAACTTGATAACCTCGGCTCCCATATCACCAAGCATGCCTGATGCTAGCGGGCCCATAATAGCTTGAGAGAGATCTAGGACCCTGATTCCTTCTAGCGGCAACATTCTGTAAACTCCTTCGCGCCCCTTGTTTTGCGCCGTCTAATCTTGTATTGGTTCAACTTCGAAATCAAACCCACCTTCGCCTCGGTTTAGTCAATCTTCACACTTCTGCTCCCGTTTTCCGAACATCACGGCGATTTTTGTGCTGTGTGATGGACAGCGCCAGATTCTTTCCCTAGCAGTCCTCTTCCTTTGGCGGCTTTGCGCAAATCCTCAAACACGGCTAGGTGATCAATATAGAAGAGTTCAGATGGACCGAACGAGTTTGGCAGGTCTTTCACAGATTCTGTACCTAAATAACAGACGTCGTGGCACAAGCCGCACATAGTACAATGTCCCAGGCCTTCCTCAACTGCCTGTGCCACCCTGTCAGCCTCATCCCTCGGGTCATAGAAACGCAGCGCTATCTTCAACAAGGCGGCTGGACCGCAGAATTCAGTGAGGTCCATGTCGTCGTTTATCACTGGACATACCGTATAACACAGCATACATTCCGTGCATCGATATAGCCCACACATCTTTTCGTATGCTTCAAAGGAGACGCTTGGCATTTCCTCCATCGGCTTTTCCCTTCGGAGGTATGGCATAATGCTATGTAGCTTCGATTTAATCTTGCCTCGATCCACCACCAGATCCCTGATAACAGGGAGATTTTTCAATGGCTCTATAGTGATCTTGCCCGGATTAACCGGCGACATACAGGCCAGCACTGGTTTTCCGTCGACCATTACACCACAGCGACCGCACCATATACCTCGGCAACCGTAATCAAAAGCTATACCCTCGTACTCTTCGTAGATGTAGACCAGAACTTCCAGCACCGACAGGTATTGCTTCCACGGGATCTCGTATACCTTATAGTATGGCTTGACATCTGTGGCCGGATCATATCTGAAAACTGTGGCTAAAACTCTATCGGTCATTTCAATACCTCCCTGATTTGTTCAGGTGAAACCTCTGTCCAGACAATTGGCTTCTTTTCAACGACCATTCTGCCGTTGACCTGCTTGATGCAAACGTTTGCCAACCAGTTCGCGTTGTCCTCCTCCGGATAATCGACCCTGAAATGATTAAGCCTGCTCTCAGTCCGCATAAGCGCAGACTTGGCGACCATCTCCTGGACGTCGATCATAAATTCCGTTTCCAGTGCTTCAACAAACTCTCGGTTCCATGTACGTGTCTTTAATGCCACCCACATTCTTGGATAGTCTTCCCTCCTGATGCGCTCAAGCTCGGCGATACACTCTCTCAGCCCCCCGTCTGTCCTATCAAGGCCAATATACTTCGGCGCAAGTCTCTGCACACGATGCCGAATCACGTGTGATCTAAGCGGATTTTTTGGCTTTCTCTCTAGGATATTGTAGACCCTATTACGCTCCTCAGAAGCTTGCTTGAAATCCATTTCTTGCTTTTCAATTCCAGCAGCTCTTGCGGCAGCGGATTTTCCGGCCTGCAATCCCCACGCATTGCCATCCCAGGCGGTAGTACCGAGCCCAACGGCATACAACCCTGGAACAGTGGTTTCATGTTTTTCATCTATTACAGCCTGTGCTAAGGATCCCATTCCCCAATCATAGAGAGATGGTGCGACTTCGATTAGTTCCGCACACGCATCCCATCCGAGTTTTTCCTTCGCTACGACCAAACGTGCCTTATAGGAATTAGTTTCCCAGTAAGTCTTCGCATTATAGAAAACCCCTCCATTCGGTCCCCCCTTCCCCTCTCTTATTTGTTTCCCTATCGTTTCGTACAGGGAACCGCGACGGCTCCGCTGCGATCCCAACTCTTTTAAACCGGACCCACCTGTACTTCTCTCTTCTAGGAAGTATTCTCCATCTTTATTGCAGATTGCCTTATTAAGCTGTCCATATAAAGGGGCAACCAGCACGCCGCCAAAAGATCCTGCGAGAGTAGCCGGATAAAACTGCCTCATTGCTCCACTGCTCTGCTCCATATTCGCTAATTCCGCTCCGGCGTAATATAGCAAAGCATGCCCATCACCCGTGCATTCTGGTTGTACCGGTGAGAATGCACTAACCCCCGCCCAACCATACAACCATCCAAACGAGCCTGTGGCTAGGACCGTCGACTTTGCTTTGAAGATAATGAAGCCACTGGTTTTGATATCTACTCCCGTGGCCCCGACGGCTGCGCCGTTGTCGGTGAGAAGTCTGGTGATGATGGTTCTCTCAAATATGGGAATACCGCGTTTCATGACCTCGTGGCCCATCATCCACGGATAGGTAGCATAAGGCACCCCCGTGGTACCACTCTGGAGAAGGATCTTGTCAGGAGGAACCCTCACACAAAGCGAGCCCGTATTCTCACTCCAGAGAGCTCGTTTTTCCGAGAAAATACGTTCGGCTAGGCTTCGCAAATTCTTCTGGTTCGCTATCCCCTCGTTCCAACGCAGTAGCCATTTGAACATCGCGTCGGGATTATTTGGCGCTGACGGGTTGTCAAGTTCACTCAAAAACCAGTAGCCCCAATTTATTCCTGAAGATCCGCTCCACGCAAATGGGCCCTTATCAACGATGATAACCTTAGCACCGTTGTCCGCTGCCTCAATTGCGGTTGTCAGGCCAGCAATCCCGGCTCCTATTACCAGGACATCTGTCTCAAGGACTTTTGGTGTCGGAGCCGCAACGGGCCCCGCCACCTCTACTTTGGCAGAAGATTTCTCAAACATTTTACTACCTCCTCAGACTCCTCAGAGAAAACTATCGGGGGGTTGATCTTCCCCCACGTACTTGTCATCTGCTTCGTGATGCAGTCATCCCACATTGTATTGCCCCAGACACTGGTAGCGAGTTGCAAAATCGAACAACAAGTTGTGCTTCTTAATGGTCTGTTGAAACCAATTCCCAGCCCCAATGAGCTTGCCATCTCCGAAGAGCACAATTGCCCCTGAGTTATTGTGACTAACGTAGCCAAAGTCACTTTATATCAAATGATCCCGCTCCCTTCATTCACTTTAGGCTGTCTGGTCTTGGCCTTGAGCCTCGGTCACTGCTCCCTTTTCACACCCTGGAGAAGACCGTCCGCTCCTTTCTGGTCCCCGATCTGCTCATCCTGGATGATTTCGGATTGCAGCGCCTGAGCGCCCAACAATCCGCCGATCTCTACGAACTCATTATCAGCCGACATCATCGCGCCAGTTTCGTGATCACCAGCAACCGGGCGGTAGAGGAATGGTTAAGCCTGTTCGATGACCCCATCCTGGGCAACAGCG
>JAQTRE010000117.1 GCA_028711995.1 Dehalococcoidia bacterium
ATGTTGGCGCTTGTTTTGGCGCTAAATTCGACCCGCCAGCCGATTCACTCAGACTTTAAACTTCGCAGCATAATATCAGGGTGACTCAATCAGAATTCCGATACCGGCTTTTTGCAGGGACGCCATCTCTGCATTCTCTACCGGGACTCCTGCCTCAAGTCTCCTCATACGTTCAAGAACTGCTTCGATTTCCTTTGCACTACCGAGCGTATCGGTTTTCATCGACAGGCCCACAATTTCCTCGCGGGAATACCCTATCAACTCCAACTGCTTTTCATTGATATCGATGACATTTCCAGCGAAGTCGAGTGCGACAAAACCATCAGGCATGGCATGGATCAACGCTTCGCTATAGGCTCGGGCTTTATTTGTTTCAACCATTTCTGAGTTGAGGGCCTCTTCTGCAGCCATCAGCTCTTCATTCTGTTCGTTCAGTTGTTGGTTGCTTTGTTGAAGGGCCTGCTCCATTCGCTTGCGCTCGGTGATGTCAATACTGCTGCTTTGGAGTGCAACATTATTTCCTCTGGCGTCTTTCAGGACCTGTTCAGTAACAAGCATGGTTTTTCGCCCGGTTGGGAAGTCCCAGTCTCTCTCATAAATGCGCCCAATCCCGGTTTCGATGGTCCTGCGATTCGATTCATAATATTCTTCGGCAATATCTCTGGGATTCAGATCAAATAGGGATTTGCCGATGAAATCCGCCGGTTTACCGCCAAACAAGGCAGCCCCACTGGCATTCATAGTCTGAAAAATGCCGTCCCGATCCAGAATGAAAAGGTTAATGCTGGAGTTTTCAATGAGCGTTCGATATTTTTGCTCACTTTCCCTCAGCATCACATCAGCCCGTTTGCGCTCGGTGATATCCTGACCGGTGGAAAGCAAACCGACAATGTTGCCATCGGCATCCTTGAGCGTCTTATCGTACCATTCGATCTCGCGCTCGCGCCCATCTTTGGTCACGATCGAACTCACGTTGCCGAGCGTCCGGATATCGCCGACCGCTTTCAGGAACACGTTGCGGGTGCTTTCCATTTCCCTTTCCGGCAGAAAGGTGGAGAACCAATCTTTGCCTCGCACCTCTGCCAACGAGTATCCGGAAATCTCTTCCATATGCGAATTGAAACGGACGATGCGACCCTGGGGGTCCAATACCAGCACAATGGCTTGCGCCGTCTCGATCAGGCTATTGGTAAAATCCCTTTCGCGCCGTAGCGCCTCCTCTGCCTGCTTGCGCTCGGTGATGTCGCGGAAAACCCCCAACATTCCTATGGGCCTGTTATCAGTATCGCTAACAAGAGAGATAGACAACACAACAGGGAAACTCTCTCCATTTTTTCTAACGCTGATTACTTCACCGTTCCAGTTTCCTTTGGTTTCCATCTCTTTGGTAATACTCTCTGCATCTTTAGGGATTTCAGTAAATTGAGCTACATTCAATTTCAGCATCCCTTCGGGCAAATAGCCAAAGGTCTTGATAGCAGATTGGTTGGCATAGACAACATTGCGATTCATATCCGTCAGCACAAAGCTGTCATAAGCATTCTCAACAGCTTGTGAGAATAGTCTTGTCTTCTCTTCTGCCCTCTTACGCTCGGTGATGTCCCGCGCAATGCCTATATAGCCGGCCACGTTGCCATCCCTATCGCGTAGCGCCGACCCATTGGAAGAATACCAATGAATCGACCCGTCCAGACGCAAAACCCGATAATCCACGCTGGAGGGCTTCCCCGCCGCGTTGCTTATCCGATCAAAATATTCCCAAATCAAGTGAACATCGTCGGGATGCACATAGGGCTCGAAGGTCTTGCCGACCGCTTCAGATGCGGGTTCCCCGATGAGTTCCAGCCAGTTAGGAGACAGGTAAGTGAAGATGCCTTCTGCTGTTAGCTCATAGATGACATCGCTGGCGTTCTCGATGAGCCCACGAAATCGTTCCTCGCTTTCGTGAAGTGACTCCTCCACCCGCCTGCGTTCCGTGACATCCCGCACAATCACCAGATCGGCAGGCTTATTGTTGAAAGAGGTGGCTGAGGCATTGATCTCCACGAGTATCTTTCGACCATCCCGGTGCAGAAAAGTGGTTTCATACCGGGAACGAATTTCCTCACCGGACATCTTTTTTTGGTAGCGGTCCATCACCTCATCAAAGGCATCCGGATGGACATATCGGGCGATCGGGGTGCCGATGGTTTCCCAGGGAGTGTATCCGAGAATCTTCAGCGAGGCAGGATTGGCATACTGGATGATCTCATCCTGAATGATGCAAATGCCGTCATCAGCCTGTTCCACCAGTTGGCGGTAGATGTCCTCGTTCTCCCGGGGCGTCTTCGCCTCTGATTGATTGGCTCCGGCGTTTGCGGAAAGGCGTTTCTCCGGAGATGTATCAGTGTGGGCAAAGGATCGCTTCAGCCTGGTAATCAGGTTCATCTTTCTCCCCTTGTCGATACTGACGTTCTCTTTGCCATTGTGCTTCCTGCCCTACCATGGCATGCCTCCAGCCTTACGGTTGATTGCCTCTAACATAGTCTCATGAACGAAATTATCCAATAGGGGCAACCCGCGACTCATCTACATGTTATTCCCAAGAAGTAGTCGGGAGACACATTGTGGCACATATCCCCGATCATATTACCAGTGGCAAAGTTAGAGCTGGACTACCTGGATGTTCAATGGGACCGGGTCGGCAGCCCAGAGAGTCTTAAAACCTGACTTCATTATACTCGTTTCTCTGGTTTTATAGTACCGGTGCCTCACTCAATAGACTGTTCTTCCGCGGCCTTTGTACCATCGGCAATGTTGAGAAATGACCCCGTTGCCAGTACCATCAGAAAGAAAACCATCGCCACTAATTCCATGGCCAAGAGAATAGAAGGCTTTATTGAGGAAGCTCTGAATAAGTGTCATGACCCCTGGGGCCCACTCTCTTGGGGGAAGACGAATAATCGGGGTGAGTGGACCTTGAGCCTCAGACGCCCACATTGCGAGGGTGACGTGCTAAACCAAGCTGCGCCACACCTTGGTAAATCTGTGGCGCCTCAGAGCGTTCATGAAAAGAGAAGGCCCACCTGAGGAAATTGAAACTCCCTGGAGAACCCGAAAACGGGGGTTTCGCAAAAGTGGTGCGTGGTGAGTCGGGAGGGATTCGAACCCTCGACACCCGGATTAAAAGTCCGGTGCTCTTCCGCTGAGCTACCGACCCCGCATCACACTATAGCGCACTGCCCTTCGCGCGTCAACCAAAGTATTCTCACACCCACCTCTCACGCCCCCCGATCATCATCCACACTTTAGACTACCATGCATGGTTCGGGACCATCCCCCAGTCTCCAAACGGCCAGTAGATTATCCATGCCTTGCCGATAATATCGTTTCGGGGAACAATATCCCAACCAGCCACGTCGCGATTATCGCCAATGATGAAGTAGCTATCGTCTGGAATCTCCGATCGGGTCAGGGAACGTGAGTTAAGCTCAAGATATTCTTCCTCAAGCTTCTGCCCATCAATATAACTCACGCCGTTCTTAATTTCTATCGTCTCACCTGGAAGGCCGATGATCCGATGAATAATATCCCGATCGGCCGTAGGCGAATGAAAGACAACAATATCCCCCCGCTTGGGATTGTCAAACCAATATGCCGCCTTATTCACGATGACAAATTGGCCGTTATGTAAAGTCGGGTCCATACTAACACCGCTCACCTCAAAATTATGAACGACAGACCGAATCGCCACAAAGAGAATCAATGCCAGAAGGACCGTAACAATAATCTCACGGATTATTGGTCGAATAGACTGCCCTCTCAAGTCTGTCTTTTCCATTTTTCAAACGTGATAGCCGCCTTGAAAAAGCCGCTCCTTGGAGACTCCTGCCAGCTTGGGCTTAGCCTCTACTCCTACAAAATATGATAAAATAAGACCTAACTCAAAGCAGATTTAGTATAATGAAGAGCCATCCCATAGTCAAATCGCCTAGCCAAAACAGGGCATCCGCAGAGAACATGATAACCTACGAGGACGACCTGATCCAACAGAGCAAAGAGGGCGACTTAGATGCCTTCAACCAACTGGTGGAAACATATCAGGGGCAAGTCTACAATCTGGCCCTGCGGATGCTGGGAACCCCGCAGGATGCCGAAGACGTCAGCCAGGAAGCCTTTGTTCTGGCATGGAAAGCCATCCGAAATTTCCGTGGGGAGAACTTCAGGGCATGGCTCTTCCGCATTGCCTCCAATGCCTGCACCGATCTGCTGAGGAGCAAACGGAGTCGCAAGGCTGAGTCCCTCGACGACATCTTCCCGGAGTCCAATCCGCTCCCCAGCCCGGGAGATTCCCCGGAAGATTGTGTTCTACAGGAGGAACTGAGCGAGTTCATCGCTCGAACCTTGCTTTACCTTTCCGAGGACCAGCGTCTGGTGGTTACCCTTGCGGATCTGCAAGACTTCAGCTATGAGGAAATCGCTCAGATCACCCATACCTCGCTGGGCACAGTGAAATCGAGGCTCAGCCGGGGACGGGCCAACCTCAGAGACCTATTGCTGGAGCGGAGGGAACTTTTACCCCCTGAAATCCGTCTTTAATAGTAGTTGAGGATATTCGATATGACTGGGAAGAAGAGCAAGAGCCAATGCCATCGAATCCGGGAGAAGTTCTCGCCTTATATCGATGGGCGTCTGACTTCCATAGAGCAAGACGCAGTGAAATACCACGTGGAAGTATGCGCTGAGTGTCATTGTGAACTCGAAACGATGGAAGCCACGGTGAAGTTGCTCCACCGCATGCCGTACGTCGCCACCCCCCGGTCATTCACTTTAGCCAAAGCAGCAAAGGCTCAAACACGTGTTCCAGTTGCTACCGGTCTCATCAATCGAGCGTTTGGAACGGCAGCTGCTACTGTGTTCAACATGAATCGTCTGCGGATAGCAACCGCCGCTGCCGTCATTCTGCTGGCCGTTATGCTTTCCGGTGATGCCACCGGACTGTTCGATACGGAGAATACTTCCCATACGTCGAAAATAGCCTTAACCGACAATACCTCAAGCGTTTCTGATAGCACACAAACTTCCGCCGATCCGACGGTTCCAAACCCAGACCCCACAGTCATTGCTGGCACAGCATTGGACGGTCCACCGGAAGCGATACAGCAAACCCAACCCTCTGCCAGCCCTGCAGTGACAGGGGTTGCCACAAAAATTGAACCTGAGGCCACTGGTGATGCCAGTGCCGTGTCGCCCTCCTTAGGAACTCCTCCCGAAGCGGCTCCCAATTCCTTATTGCCCAAAGACAGCGCTTACTCTTGGCTACGACCACTTGAGATAGCTTTCGCCGCCGTGGTTGCTATCATGGTAGGGTTGAATATTCTGGTCTGGCAAAGGAAACGGCAAGGCGCATTGTCCTAGAAAACATCAAGCTTCTCTGTAATCAGGAAGGTCAAAATGGGGAAAAAGAATGAGGAGACCCGCTCCTCGAAAGAATCCCACTTCTTACGTAACCTCAGCATCGCGGCGGGGATTGTACTGGTGATTGCACTGCTGCTCCAGCGCAGGAAAAGATCGGGTTAGGCAATCTCAGCCAGAAACAAGGCTACTCTTGAGTTTCTCCTGTACTTTCCCCAGAGACACAAAGTCGGCTTCCTTGCGATTCCGGAGTTTGATCTCCGCCTCGCCTTTCTTCAATGTTCGAGGACTGATAACCACCCGAACGGGTATGCCCAGGAGATCAGCATCGTTGAACTTGACCCCGGGTGATTCCTCCCGATCATCAAAAAGCACATCGAATCCGGCGCCCTTGAGTTCGGTGTAGAGTCTGCCTGAGGCATCAGCTACCTCAGGATTATCGATGCTCAGGGCACACAGATATACCTGATAGGGGGCAATAGCCGGAGGCCAGACAATTCCCTTTTCGTCGTGATTTTGCTCCACTGCCGCCGCCAGAAGCCTGCCCAGTCCGATCCCGTAGCACCCCATCACGATCGGTTTCTGCACCCCATCCTGATCAAGGTAAAGGGCTTCCAGCTTCTTGCTGTATACGGTGCCCAGTTTGAATAAATGGCCTACCTCTATGCCCCGTTTCGAAATGAACTCTCCATCGCACTTGGGACATTGATAACCAAGCCGGGCCAGGGCGATATCGATCATCACATCCACAGCAAAATCCCGCGGATAATTGGCATTTTTGAAATGGGCATCGGGCTTATTGGCTCCGACCACAAAATTGGTCCCCAAGGTAATAGAATCATCAGCCACAACCTTCATCCCGGAAAGGCCTATCGGCGAGGCTGACCCCGCCACCAATCCTGCGCCGCTAACCTCCGCTTCAGTTGCCAGACGCAGATCATTGCATTTGAGGGCATTCTTGAGCTTGACCTCATTGACCTCCAGATCTCCCCGGATGGTAACAAATATCACTTTGCCGTCGGCAGCATAGAAAACGGCCTTGAGGGTCTGACTTGCTGGCACCCCAAGGAATGTGGCCACTTCATCAATTGTCTTTGCGCCCGGCGTCGGAACCTCCTCCAGCGGCAAGGCTTCTCCTTTTTGATCAGGCTTGGATTTGGTAAAGGCAGCCCGTTCCGAATTGGCAGCATACTCACACTTCGGACAACAGATGATCTCATCCTCTCCGGTATCGGAGACTAACATGAACTCGTGCGAGCCTTTCCCTCCAATTGCCCCGCTATCGGCTTCAACCATGATCGCCGGCAAACCGCATCGAGCATAAATCTTCTTGTAGGCCCCAACCATCTTCACATAGCTTTGATCCAGTGCCTCATCGGTGACATCCATACTATAGGCATCCTTCATGAGGAATTCCCGGACGCGCAGCAACCCGCCTCTGGGGCGCGGTTCATCCCGAAACTTCGTCTGCATCTGATAAGGCACCGCCGGCAGGTCTCGATAGCTTCGCACGTTCAATCGAGCCAGGTTGGTGATAAGTTCCTCATGTGTCGGGCCAAGACAAAGCATGCGCCCTTTGCGATCCTTCAGTGTGAAGAGGGATTCTCCAAAGGACTTATCGCGCCCGGTCTCCTGCCATATCTCGATAGGCTGCAGCGCCGGCATAAATAATTCCTGTCCGCCAGCGTCGTCCATTTCTTCACGAACAATCTGCTCGATCTTCCGCAACACCCGCCATCCCAGAGGCAGATAAGAATATATTCCTGAACCTACCTGATGGATCATTCCCGCTTTGAGCAGAAGCTGATGACCGACGGTATCGGCATCTGCCGGAACCTGTCTCAGAGTCTTTCCAAAAAGTCCGGATACACGCATCGCTTAGAACTCCTAAATATATCTCCCCACTGCCTCAGCAATAGGCCTCAGCTCTTTCATCAGCTTTTCAAAGTTGGGGAAATTCAAAGATTGCAGACCATCGACGAGGGCTTCCGCCGGATTGGGATGCACCTCAATCAGGAGGCCATCCGCCCCGGCCGCCAGAGCGGCCTTGGCCATGCTCGGCACATACGCCGCATGCCCCGCAGCGTGGCTGGGATCGACGACGACCGGAAGGTGACTGAAACGCTTGATAACGGCAATCGAACTGATATCCAGAGAAAACCGGGTGCTGTCTTCAAAGGTCCGTATGCCGCGTTCACAGAGAATCACGTTCTTATTACCCTCGGCCAGCAGATAATCTGCCGCCGTCAGCCAATCGGTGATCGTGGCGGCAAACCCTCTCTTCAAAAGGATCGGTTTCCTCAGCTTGCTCAGCTCCCGCAATAAAGTGAAATTCTGCATATTTCGAGCGCCGACCTGCAAGATATCCACATGCTGGGCCAGAAGGTCGATATCGTGTGCATCCAGCACTTCGGTGATCACGGGCATACCCAGATCGGCCTTTACCTTGGCCAAAAGCGCTACCCCCTCTTCTCTCAGCCCCTGGAACGCAAAAGGGGAAGTCCGCGGCTTGAAGGCACCGCCCCTCACCACTGTAGCACCAAGTTCCTTCACTGTCCTTGCGGTATCCATCAGCTGCTTTTCACTCTCTACGGCACAAGGACCAGCCATGACCACCACCCGCTTGCCACCGATCTCAACACCACCCACTCTCACCTTGGTGGGCTTCGGTTTAAACTCCCGCGAAGCCAGTTTATAGGGCTTCATGATGCGGGTAACCGTCTCCACTCCCGGCAAAACAGCAAAGATATCGGTGGATGTCTTGCCCGTGTGACCGCCCAGAATGGCAATCACGGTCTTATCCGTGCCCACATTAAGCTGGACCTCAAACCCCAGAGAGTGAGCCTTGTCTACCACTTGGTCGGACTGCGCTTTACTTGCCCCCGTAACCATTTCAACGATCATAACAATTGCCTCACACAGCTTAAATACAGCATGATTGTAGCAACAAGTCGATCACAAAACAATTGTCATCGCGAGACTAAAGCCATAATGGAAGAACCTGTGCCGTATACCACACATGAGTATCGAAAGGAGTTGGACGGATCATCCGATCTCAGGGGCAATCTATTTGATTACAAAGAAGGGCGGTACACCATCCGTTCATGCTTCGACAAGCTCAGCCCGAACGGAACACTTTTTCCCGTTCGCCCTGAGCTTGTCGAAGGGGAACGAAAAAAAGCGGGCCACGACGCTGAAGCACTAGGGTGCGGGGCTCTCAGTCAAGGTTACTTTGGCTGTCTTGGTACTCTTGCCTTCGACGAAGGTTATCTCCACCTGCTGACCGATATCGCATGATCGTATAGCTAAGTTGAGAGCTTCGGCTGTGGTCACCTCTTCTCCGTTGAATGTGACAATCACATCGCGCACCTTCAAACCAGCCTTGTCCGCCGGACTACCGGAGGTTATCTGTGCAATAACGACTCCTTGATCCACCGAGAGGCGATTGCGCATGGCCAGATAGGGATCGACGGTCACGAGTTCGGCTCCCAGCCAGGGCCGACTCACATAGCCTTTCTCCAACAATTCCTGAATGATCGGCATGGCTGTCTTCGTGCTGATCGCATATCCCATACCCTCCACACCCACCGCAGAGATCTTGGCGCTGGTGATTCCGACCACTTCGCCTGCCATATTGACCAAAGGCCCGCCGCTGTTGCCCGGATTGATGGCGGCAGATGTC
>JAQTRE010000118.1 GCA_028711995.1 Dehalococcoidia bacterium
TGTCTGCTTATGCCTGTGGTTCTCTCTGAACATCCCTTCACCTCAAGTCGAATAGCCTCAACTTGAGTCTATCGCATCCCAATATCAGCTTCAATACCAAGGCGCTACCTTTTTGCAGGAACGCCAGGAATTCCAGCATCTGACGGAAGTGGAGCAGCGAGAGCTGGACCAACTGGCCCAAAAGAATGATCAGGCGAGCCTGGATCGGTTCATCGAGCTGATGGGCAAAGAGGCGGTTGACCCGGACGGGTGCCCGTGGAGCCAACGCGAACTCCGGGAATCCTTCCGGCGGCTTTGCCCGGACTGGACTGACAAGCAGCTTGATATTGCCGTGAATGGAAGATAAGCCACATGGCCGGGGGGCCTGCCTGGGTGCCGGGGGTAGCCTCCTGTGGGCACCGGCGGGCCGACCACCCGCTCGTAATGTAGAGGCAGGCCCCCGGCCACCAAAAATCAAAACATGAGGAGATGAACAACAGATGACAGACAGTAGATTAGGCGAGATAAAGGCATTACAAAAGAAGATCGTGCTCGGGCTGGAACACGGCGAAGACATTTCAGAGTTGTCCCACGAGCTTGCGCGGGTACGACAAGAGATCGCCGCGGCGGCTGAGGTTGAGGAGCTCCAGAAGGTCGCCGACCAGCGGAAGGCGCTGAAGGATCGGGCGGAAGCGGTCAAGACCAAGATCGAACGCCAGGGACAGGCTATTGATTCTTTCCTGAGAGCAAGAGACGAAATCTGCAAGGGTCTAGCACCAATCATCGAGAGGGCGAAGGGACTGCCCAAAGTTCAATCGGAGTGCTACGCCGAATACCATGACCCGGGGCAGCTGTGCGGCCAGGTGAGACTTCCCGAGGGCTATTTACCCAAAGCCCTGAAGGTGCCCATGCTGGAGGGGCGGGACGGAATAGCAGATGCCCATGACCGGGCGGCGCAAGCCTACTTCTACCTGAGCGCCGGGCTAGGGCTCCTGCAGAGCCTTAAGCGGGAAGATCGACCATTCCCGGAGCGACCAGCCGGTGAGTTTGAGGCAATAGAAGAGTCTGAGACATTCGAGGAACCGCCCACCTGTTCGGCTTGCGCCCACGCACAGGTTGAGATGATCAACCAGAGGCTCAAAGAGGGGGTTTCCCTTCGCACGCTGGAGGAGCAATTCGGCATAAGCAAGAGCACACTCTCACGGCACAAGCGCAAATGCCTGGGAATCGAAGCTGTGAGGATGGTTGACTGATGCCGTTCAAAGACAAAGAGCTACAGAGGGAATATCAGCGCCAATGGCAGCGGGACAGGCGGGCCGGTGTTCCCAGTAAGCGGGTTCAAAGTTCTACTGAGGATATACGGACCGCTAAGGACATGCTGGCCATCTTAGGCGACATTCTATCCCAACTAAAAGTTGCAGAGCTTGACCTTGTCATAAAGGCCCGGGTTACCGCCTACGTGGTGAGTGTTGGGTTGAGAGCGACCGAAACCGCGCAAATAGAGGAGCGACTTCAAATCCTTGAAGATCGAATATTGAAAGGGGGTGGCAATGGACATCATAAGACGAATTGAGAAGTTGGAGCAGAAAACGCCCGAGCCTGAAAAGCCACCAGCGTGCATCTTCTATCTGCATGGCAACACGTCCGAGGAAACGGAGGCCAATCGAGAAAAGGCCATCGCAGCATACCGAGTAGAGAATCCTGAATGGGTGCCTTCGGACAGGGACAGGTTTTTCGAAGTGGCCAACCCTGAGACAGAGGGCTTAATGAGGCAACTTCTCATCGGAGAGATGCCCTTATGACACACGGTGACCGCTTCACTTTACGATCAACGAGGCCCTAGGATCGTTTTCTGATGGACTTTGGCGCAAAGATGAAGGAATGGTCACCCGGTGGCGAGAGGAAGGGTTCTAAAAGGGCAGGGGCATCATGGAGGTGGTTGATAATGACGGGGACAAGGGAATAGGGGGGACATCGGCCCCCTTATGCGAAAGAGGCGCACCCGTTAGGGCAGCGCCTCTTCTTCTATCATCCTTTACACTCAGGACAAAGCTGAAATCTGTCAATATGTTGTCAATAATTTCCTTGGGAACGGTTGTGACTCAAAGGTATTTTACGCTTGACCCTGTAAACCGACTGGTTTTGTTTTAGCTTCAGAAGGACCCTTTGGGACCCTTCGCGCCAAATCCGAAGACCGATGCTCTATCCACTGAGCTACGGGCGCTTAGATACAAACTTTACCTTAACTTTGGCTCTTTCTAAAGAATTGATCACATTTTGATCACGGAAGGTTAAACCCTCTTCGAATTTCAGTGCGGCTTCCGCCTCCATGTCCGGCGTCACGTGAGCATAAATATCCATCGTGACGGCGATGCTGCTGTGCCCTAGACGTTGCTGGATTGTTTTGATATTCGTGCCCTGGCGAAGCAGACGACTGGCATGAAGATGCCGCAAATCATGCAATCTGGCATTGTCACAGCCTATCTTCCGCATGATCCGCTTGCAGGCGTGTGTCAAACTGCTGGGTTCAAAAGGTTTTCCATCCAGGGTTGAAAAGACAAGATCGGATTCCTTGAGTTCCACACCAAAAGCGGTGAGTTGTGCTGTCTTTCGATTCTTCAGCCCCCTCAACATGATGCAAACGCTGGGCTGAAGGGCAATAGTCCGCCTGCTGCGCGCCGTTTTCGGCGGGCCGATCACGAAACCTCTTCCGGCGACACGGCAAAGCGTCTGATTAACACTCAATGTGGCGAATTCCAGGTTAAGATCACACCACCGCAACCCCAACAGTTCACCACGGCGCAATCCAGTGTAGATCGACAAAATCAGTGCTTCACGGAAGGGGCTGCTCTCAATCGCTTCCATGAACCCATTGGTCTGTTCATCGGTCGGGATGACCATTTCCTTGCGCTTTGCCCTTGGTGTCGATACTGACTGGGCCGGATTCCTCACGATCAACTGCAATTTAACGGCTTCGTTCAAGCTGCGCACCAGAACCCGATGGACATTCAAGCAAGTCTTAGCCGATACCCCCGTTCCCAGTATCTCCTGATACATTTCGTTGGCCCGGGCTGGTGTCAGGTGTTGAAGTTGGATCGGACCCAGATGGGGTGTCAGGTGATGCCGCACAATGCTTCTGTATCCATCGGCTGTCTTTGCGCTCAAATTCGGCGCAACGTATGTCTGTAGCCACTGATCGAGCCATTTGTCCACAGTGAGTCTTTCAGGCTTGACGAAGACGCCGTTGTCGAGGCTGTTAAGAACTTCCCTAAGACGCACCTCGGCTTCGCGTTTGGTGCCTTTGACCGTGATTGCTTGCTGCTTGCGACGGCCCGTCTGGGGATCGACACCCACGTCGAACTTCAGTGTCCAGCTTCCTTTTGATCTTTTTTGGAGACTTCCTGTTGCCATATTTTATCCTATTATAGCATTATTTGAGCCTAGTCAACACTACATGACTCAATCCTGAAAACCGGCCTTGCGGAAGATTTCCAGTGGGACTAACCCAAGGTCCTCAGCTTCCTGTTGAATGTTATCGGCTAGGATAAGGTGCTCGAAAACCTCATTGGGGGTGCTCAAGTCGTGGTCATACACCCACTGGCGCAAATCGACTGATATTCGGATTCGGTCCAGTCCAGACAGGGATTCGGTGCGAATGCGATCGGCTATGAACTTGAGCCAAATCCAGAAGACACGCTCGCCGCGCGCCGAAAGGTCCAAATTTCGGAATCGCTCCAGCAACTCATCGGCTTGTTTCTCTTCCGTTTCATGAGCGTTGCTCATGAACATGGCGGCGTCCAATGCTGCAAGGCTAGTTAGCAGCGGATGGATGCTGTCAAGGTTACAGGCTGCCCCAACAGGGCTAAAGGCACTGGTAACACGATCCCCAACCTGAAACCGCGAGAGTAGACGGTCAGTCTCACCGATGAGAATCATGGTTACGTATTCCCACACATCAAGCTGAATCATCAGATCAAGCGTTCGCGTATCCATCTCCTCTTTGTGAACCGCACAAGCCAGCTCTTGCTGGGCATAAGTCCGCGCCCAACCCAGGCATACTGCCGGGGATTCTATCACCTCGGCCAACACAGCTACCCATCTGGCAATCCGATGTGTGAACACGTCCGGACGGCCTTGGATTTGGCAAATACGCCAAGCGGCCAGCACAACGCGCAAGTTGTTGAGGGGTCTTTCTTTTGCGTCGCTGAAAGTCCAGGCCTCTTCGAGCCGTTGCTCTTCGGGGCTGAGTTCCTTCAGGCCGGTCCGTAAAGGTTTCAGGATAAGTTGACACATGCGCAGACTGGGAAGCTTGAATTCTTCGTAGGTTCTACCCTTGGCCTTTTCTTCGGCAAGAAAAGTTTGGAGGTGCTTCAATACTTCCGTTGCGCTCGGGTCGCGCCCGACTCTGCGAAGCCTCCAGAAGGCATCCTCGATGCTCTCCTTCACCCCTGTGTCGATTGGTTTCATGTGTCAGCTCCTGTCTGCGCGCATGTGCGTGCGCAAGTATGTAGCTTGTAGTATTAAATAACGCGCAAGTATGATAATGTAAGGTTAACAGAAAGCGTAAACATTTGTCAACTAACGAAAGGAGGTGAACGCAGGTGGATAATGGTAAACAGATCAAGGTTGAGAAGTTGGGCTTGAGCCCTCTGGAAGTAAGTGTCGCGACCGGGCTGTCACTGAGCACCGTCCGTACAGCGATCCGTGAGGGCCGTATTCCGGCGGTGCGACTGAGCCCGCGGCGGATCCTGGTTAGCAAGAAGGTTCTCGAGGATTTGCTGGCCAATGGACTGAAGAACAGATAAACGAATCCGGAGGTCATGCGCTAGGCAAAGACAACGTTGCCCTCAAAGGGCAACCTCCTGTCCCCACCCGCGAATCTAAAACGGAAAATGAGGCAAAATGTCAGAGGAAGTCGTTACTCCAGCGGTTCAGTCGATGCGCGATGAAGTCGTCGCCCGGGCCAGCTCAGAGCGCTTGCATGTACAGTCTGAACCTGGCGAAGCCTTTGACTACGACGGGCCACCTGCCTTACCCAGAGAAGCCCGTGAGGGAATCTTCGGTGACTACCTGTCATTGATGGGGCCAACGACAGAGGCGGCGGATAGCTACCACTTTGTTGTCTTCTCTGTGCTGCTAGGCGTCATCCTCAGAAAGAGACTTTACGTCTACCACGCCCGTGAAGTCTATCCGAATATCTACTGTGTACTGGTGGGGCCAACCGGCATCGGACGGAAAGATACGACCCAGTCACGCGGGTGGAAGGTATTGAATGCGCTGTTCGCACAGGGTGGAGGCTCGGCGGGTTCCATGCCGGAGATTATCCCCGGGGTCGGATCCACGGAAGGGTTGCTGGCGCTGGACGGAGCTGGAAAGACGGTGATACTGGCCGAATCGGAATTTCTCAGCCTGATGAACAAAGCCAAGCAAGACTCCGTTTCAACACTGGTGCCCAAACTCACTTCATTATGGGATTGCCCGCCAATGGAAACGCTCAAAACCAAGCATAACCCGGTAACGTGTATCGATCCTTTCCTGTCCATCATCTCTGGCACCGCAGCATGGCTGAAGAAGGCGCTGATCGAGAGAGACGTTGGGGGCGGGTTTGCGAACAGATTTCTGTTCGTTTGCGGGCAGCCAAAGCCACCGATTGGTTTCCCTCCCAAGCCAGATACGAAACGTTTTAGCGAATTGATCACGAGGCTGAACACCATCCGATCCTGCGCGGACGAACTGCACCGCCAGGGACACGGGGAGTTAACGGTTCCTCCCGCCACAAAGCGAATATTTGAGTCGTACTACGAGCGATATTACGTCAGATGCTCAAACGAGACACTGGGTGCCAACTTGATAGCCCGTATCCAGACGTACCTCTGGAAGTTCTGCCTCCTGTTCGCCGCTTGCGATCTCAGTGCCGAGATCAGACCCGAGCACATCGACAGGGCCATCATCATTGCGGATTTCCTGGAGCGTTCCATGCTGTACGTTTTCCATGGTTTCGGTGGCGATCCTATACAAGCGGATGAAGCCGAACTCCTTCGATACCTGCGGGGCAAAGGGCAGGTATCGAACCGGGATGTCTACAGCGGCCTACACTGGAGTGCCGCGAAGTTGGGAGCAGTGGCCAAACCTTTGGTGGCAGCCAATTTGGTCAAACTCGAGAATAAGAAAGGGCTTAACGGACGAGCGGTCCAGTACCTGAAGGTGCTTTTTTGATGGAGATATGCGGCACTTGCGGCATTGCTGCACTCTTGTGGAGTAGTGCAGCGGAGTGCCGCAAACCTTTGAAGGGTAGTGCAGCAAAGTGCAGCAGAACAAACCGAAGCTAGTCAAAACTGAAGTGCAACAGTGCAGCAAAGGGTTGGATGTATGACAACGAGAGGGATGATCAAGACGACAATCCTTGATCTGCTGACAGAGGACGGGATTGTGACGATTCACAAGGCGACCACCAATGGGGGAGAGTATGTTGGCCCCTGTCCCTGGTGTCATGGAACGGATCGCTTCAGGGTCTGGCCGGAACAAGGCCGATACTGGTGTCGGGCATGTAACCGCTCTGGTGATACCATTCAGTATCTGCGCGACTTTCGCAAATTGAGTTACCGGCAGGCGTGCGATCTCCTGGGGCGTATGCCTGAGGCAAAACCACACGGGCAGAGGCAGCAGTACTCAGCATGGGTACCAAAAGAAACCCGCAAACCAGAAAAGCCTTGGCAGGAACGGATGAAGCAGTTCGTAGATAGTGCGGTTGACGGTCTACATAAGGATTCAGAGGGCATGGCTGCTTGTTTTTTGAGGCAGAAACGCTTCTTGACGGATGACACCATCGAGAAGTATCGGCTGGGATGGAACCAGCATTCCGCATATATTCTGACTGAAGAACTGGCCTTGGAAGGGTATGGCCGTTGCCAAGTCTGGCTTCCTGATGGCGTCATCATTCCGTATTTCAACGAAGACGGTCTTATGCGGGTGCGCGTTCGCCGGTTCGAGGGTGAACCGCGATATTATATCGTTCCAGGATCGTCAACGACACCATTCCTCTTGAGAGGCTCCCGCTCCGGAGCGGTGGTCATCGTCGAATCGGAGTTGGATGGCATCTTACTCCATCAGGAATGCGGGGATCTGGCGGATGTGCTGGCGCTCGGGTCCGCATCTATCCGTCCGGACACGCCTGTAAGAGAATACCTGGCTCATTGTAGTTCAATCCTGATTTCTCTCGACTCAGATGAGGCCGGAGCGAAGGAGTCATGGGGATGGTGGAAGAAGCAATATCCGACGGCCAGGCGTTGGCCGATAATCAGAGGTAAAGACGCGTCAGAAGCCATGGGAAACGGGATTGATTTGCGATTATGGGTGCTGGCGGCGACGCCAACGGTAGCGAACTAGAGTTGGTGGAGAAGCCCTCAATCAGAGTTCGCATGATTGGGGAACTGCCGATTGACGGTCGTTGTGGCGCCTGTGGATATCCTGATTTCTGGCAAAGGTCTGATGGTGGCTGGTGTTGTGCGGTATGCCATCCTCAGTCGCCTCAGGTATCAGTAATCGATTGACTGCGTGGAGGCCAGAAATATAGAGGTGCACGAAGTTAAGGACAGTTTCGGGATCACAAATATCTATATAAAAGAACTGAGGGAGGAGGTTCGTCATGGTACATATCATAAAGGCTTCGACTGTCACGGCGCGTATCCGAACTCCGCCGCCCTACATCGATCTGCGGGCAATTTCAACTGGGGTCGATGACCGAATGCTCAAGATATACAGCTCCAAGACGTTGGCAGAAGATGTCAGGTACCTGCAGGAGAACGGAGTCCCAGTCGCGGTCATTGCTCGAAGCCTCGGGATTTACCGAGGCAGGATCTATGAGTGGATGAGTGGTGAGACAGCAACCCGGAATCCCCGATACATCATGATCATTCGGCAATGGGCGCTGGAAATGAAGGCGAAGATTGTCGAGAGAGAAAGCAATGGTCTGAAACCCGAAGTCTTCCGCAAGAAATGATCCAGGGGGAAATGTGATAAGAAATCATGAGAAGGAGACTATCATTATTTTCAATGAGTCTGAGTATCTTGCGCAGATATTCACTTACAACAAGGCGTGGCAGAGACATTTTCGGGATAGGCTGGGTATTGAACCAGTTGAGGACAATGGCGCCGGAGGGAAAACTTACGAGATTTCAAAGAGCCGGATTCGGCCACCGCATGCGCTGCGGCAGTTACGAGAAGAGACCCGACAGAAACTGGCGGAGAGGTTACGCAGAAACAGGCGTGATTCTCTGTGAAACGCCTGTGTACAGGTGTTTTAATAATGGACCCATTTGAAAGATAGTTGTTTGTTATAATTAATGAAGTCTCATTTTATCGGATCATCACGAATAAAACATTCTTTACCTGCATGTATTGATTTAGGGGGGCTTATGAGTATTAAGTACGCCGTACTGGTTGTAGATATGATGAATGACTTCTTCGAGAAAGGGATTCTGAAGCAACGGCGATCAGAGTTGGTCCGGGCGATCAATACCTTGGTACGTGAGAGTCGTATGCAGGGACATCCAGTAATATGGGCCAGAATGGAATTTTCTCCAGACCTGTCTGATGGCCCCCTTTTGGTGAGGAAGAAGAAAATTTATGCTGCCATAGTTGGGACAGAGGGATGTAAACTGCTCTCAGATTTGGATTGCCAGCCATCCGACTATAAAATAATCAAGAAGCGACAAAGTGCCTTCTTTGGAACCAACTTGGATGGTGTGTTTTCACAACTTGGGATAACCCATGTTGTGATTTGCGGAATTGCTACGGATGCTTGCGTCCGCACGACAGCCATCGACGCCTACCAGAGAGACCTTGAGGTGATCATACCACGTGAATGTGTGGCTGCTATGGATCCAACTCATGAAGATATTTCGCTGCGATATCTGCACAAAGCAGTGATTGCACAAGTAATGCCACTTGCATCGGTAATCAACGAATTAAGGAATCTCTGAATAAGTCCCGGATCATGCGATAATAGAGGCAGATCAATTCGAAGGAGTCTGCCGATGAATATTGGCCCCACTTTTGCCAGCCTGGCCTATGAGAACAAGAAAAAGAAGACTCGTC
>JAQTRE010000119.1 GCA_028711995.1 Dehalococcoidia bacterium
CCCGGCTGAAGCTCAAAGAGCCTCCGGCTCTGTCCGAAGTACAACAGATGAACAAAGCCATGCAGCACGAGGAATATGCCGAACACCAACCTGAGCAACGGACACCTCCTGTCTGTTGATAAGACGCCTTTTGAGGAGACGACCCGCCGAGATTCCTCTCTGATTACCCGTAGTACTGTTTCAAAACGCTGAGAGCCCTCAGGGTGATCCATTTGCTGGGCTTTCCCTTTTCCTCGATATCGACTTGAAAGCGTCCATTGAAGGTGTCGGCTAGCTTCCATCTACCGGCAGAATCCTGCTTTGACACAACTGCATCGACGGCTTCCTGCATTCTCGCATCCCTGCAGCCGAGCTGTGTCAGTATCCCCAATATCTCCAGCACATCCGTCTGGTACATCAGGGGAAAACCGAATCGCAGCCAGCCGGGCTTGGATACCCGGGCAAGGTCATGACTCCGTTTGTGGACATGGTGGCAGAGGATGAATTCCACTCCCTCTTGGAGTGTGCTTTGAACCTTCACGGGCCTCTGCGCGACCGGGATTTCGGCAAGAGCCTTGAGCGCTTTCACCGCACCCATGTGACAGGTGTGCTTTCCCCAGCAAGGCTCCGCCTTGTCATAAGGCCAACCTGTTGGCGGAGACTCTGCGGCATCATCGAATCGCTGATATTGCGTAATCCAGTCGATTCCCCGCTGAACCCGCGGATCACTCAGGAATCCAAACCGAAGCAAGCTCCACACCATGTTCCCTGTCAGGCATGGGATCACTTCGCTGTGCCTTCCGCCACCCATCTTCACCGCACGATGCATCGAGAATCCACCGCTTTCGATGTCCTGGGAATATTCAAGCAAGAACTCGCAGGCTTTCTGAATCCGTTCATCTTCTCCGTCGGACTGATGCTCGGCCAGGATGATGAGTTGCCATACTGTTCCTTTGTACTTGGCCACATACAGCTTCTCAGGGTCGTCCCAATAGCCGCCCTCCTCCTGTTTGGCCAGAATCTGCGGAACCACTCCCGTTTTCATGATGGCGGCCTTCGCCTTTTGTGCGGCTGCACCATCGACCGGCATGTCAAGGATTTCCGTCATGGTCAGATACCGGACCGACGGATTATCCTCCTCCAACAGCCAGTCCGTTGTATCTGCTTTCAGATATGCCTTCCAATCGCTCATCTGCCTGGCACCTTATGAGCTACAAGATTCGAATAGCTCCGATTGCTGTTAAAAGGTTCAATTGGAATCATTAGACTTGAACTCGTTAATCCAGTTACGCGACTGCTTGAGGAACATATCCCCAAATTCCTCGGTGGGTTCAATACACGCACCCGCAAAGTACTGGTTCCAGCTGAAAATGAGCAGCATATCCGGGTCGCTTTCCAGCGCCATCTCCCAGAATATGTCATACGTAGACTTCCCTGCCACCACCAGCGGGTCTTCATGGCGATCATCCTCGTCCGGCTCAAAGCCATCATAGTAAGGCAGGACGGTAGCGATCCGAGGCTGGGCGGACAAATGACTGATGCTCGCTGTGCGATCTTTCCATGTCCCGATGGCCACCTCTCCGTTCTCGGCATTCAGCCATACCTGCGAGGGGAGTAGAAAGAGTGAATCGAAATCTCCCAATACCGCTGCCTGATCAGAGAAGCCGCAATTGATCACCCAAAAAATTTCTCCGTGCTCCAATTCAATCTCATCCTGGATTTCCGACCAGAAGGCTTCCGGGTATTGGTCGCCCCTGTCATACGGGAAATATGGGGTGGCATGGATGAAAAGTACCGGCTTCCCCCGATAGGAGAGATAGCATGGTGAATCCTTAAGCGACAGGGCAGCATCAATCTTATCGACCATCTTCTTTCTTGAGTCTGCGTCCAAGGTCATCGCACCATCGTCGACAGAGGGTTGATCTATGGCAAAATCATAAACCTCGATCATGGGAACAAAGTAGAAACTCTGTTGTTCGCAGGCACTAACAAACATGCTGTATCTTTCGGGGTAGATGTTGCCAAAGGAAACGACGGCAAAGTCGATTTGTGCCTGCTTCATCAACCGGATATCTTCTCCCATGTAAGCCGGATTGAGATCGTAGTATCCTTCGGCAGGCGTCAGCGTGGATGACAGCCAATTATCCGATTGAATGTCTGGGTCATAAGAAGAATTATGCCACCAGTAATGATAGAAGACACCGACCAGCTTATCCTCCAGAAGGGCTGGCGGAACGACCTCATCTGCAACGGCATTCCGATAGCTCATCCACCCGGTAGATAGCGGAATGGCGACCAAAAGCCCTGCCAGTGACACATTCATCCCTCTCACAATGGCTGTCTTTCCTATTGTCGGCCACGCTTCAGCCACGCGTGTGCAAACATGATCAGAGATGGTGGGAATCATTTGCCTGATCGCCCGATAGGAGATGGACATTGCCAATATCACGGCGGGTGCTGCCAGGAGGCCGCACCCAATGCCCAGCAGGAGATCATGAGAACCGGGAGAAAAGGGCATCCGGTTGACGATTAGCAGTTCGAGTTGAGCCCCTGTCATGTGCATCAGCTTCATGGCGATGTCATAGGGAAGAAGGCCATTGTAGGGGCCGTCTTTGAGGATGGTGGCGCAGACAAACGGGATGACCAGCCATTTGTAATATCGCCGGACGTCAACCCTGGAAAACCACTCGTATGTTCTGTATGTATAGAGCAAGACTATTGCCAATACCACCACAGTGACGAAATACTGCGGATTGGCGACTTTGTTCAGCAGAGTAAAGAGCAATATTGCCAGAAACAGTGCAGCCACCAAGTTATTCTCCTGGTCCGTCCGTTTGATGCGGAAATAGAGGGCGATCATTAGAATGGCTGTTCCCAGCAGCAACGAGAATACAACCGTTATGACCGAGGCGAAAACCTGGGAAAACAAGCAAGACGGCAATTTACTGAAGAGGCTGGCCAGCGTATAGCCACCCGGAGGCCTTGCCCAGTGCATTCCGGCAATCTGATGCGCAAACCCATCGGGGTCTGAGAAAAAGAACGGAAGGCAGACAATCGCAAAAGTCATCACGGCCCAGCCCAGGAAACGCACAGGAACAGTGATACTTCGAGACTTGTTCCATATGTAAACCAGCACAATGGGAAGGAATACAGCCAAGATCGGCTTGATGAGGAGCCCCAGCCCGAAGTATAGGCCACTCCTGTAATACTTTTCTTGCCGAAGCGATAGCAGGCAGAGCAGCAAGAAATTGATCATCCAGATATCGAACATCCCCCTTGCGGCAGCGATCAGGATAAGGAAGGGATTATAGAGTATCAGCTTTTCCGCTCGGGAGGCCGACTCCTGTGAAGATACCCCGGCAACCAGCTTGTACACCAAGTGAGCACAGAGTAGGTTGCCCAGGATGGATGGCATGGCAATGAAGACCCTTTCCACTATCGGATTGCTGCCGAAGAGGAAGAAAAGGGGGCCATACGATGCCGTCATCATCAAGAGAGGGAGAGGAGGGTAAGCATACCACGAAGGCGTTTCCAGAGTGTGATAGGCATATGGCGGAGGGGAACCGATAAATTCGTAAGGGGTTACCCCGTGGAGCAGGTTTCTGACAGATTCGGCGAAGACGAAGCCGTCCCACTGAAGGACAAGAAATGTCGACAGGAATACCTGAATCAGGAAGGAGACAAGGTAATGCTTTCGCCTGCCTCGTAGACTGAAAACCTGCATGTCTGTGGCTCCCGACTCGATTGTAGACTGTTCGTTTTCATCTGTCACGCAGTTGAATGGTTCGCATCCAAATAAAGCGCCGGACAAATTACACAAACTGTCGGGTGTATTATACCACCCAACCCTGCAAATTGTGACTGGCAACCCACGCACCTGTAATGTCAGCACCCGGACAGCCACTCAATCAATCGGCGAATTTGGGTGAGGCCATTGTTGAGATGGTTTTATGCTATAATGAACGGCAAACGAGAGCACAATTCAGCGGAGAGGTTCAGATCATCTCGGGTATCCTGAAAATCAGATCGAAAAGGAGGAGAGGAATGTTCATCGTCAAAGCGATCTTCCCTATCGAAAAAGGCAAAGAGCAAGAGGCGGAAGCCGCATTCAAAGCAATGATGCCCAAGGTTCAATCCGAGCCCGGCACACTCGAATACACCCTCCACCGGGGAGAGAAGAATCCCAGCCGCTTCTTCGTCTATGAAAAATACACCGACAGAAAAGCGTTTGAGGCTCACACGGCCACGCCGCACTTCCAGGAGTTGTCCAAGAAATTAAGTGGTATGGCGGATGGAGCCCCGGATCTGGAGTTTTTTGAACAGATCAGCGCCATCAAGCCGAAGTAGGGAGACGGAAGCAGGGCTGTAAGCAGAACATGGACCAGATGATCCTTGGCTGGGGCATGGTGTCTGCCATAACCTGCCCCAAGAGAACATGCCAATCCAGGTTTCAATTGATTCTGTTGATATGTGCCGATTATCTTCAGTCCCAGGAAATCTATACCATCGGATCGAAATCCCTGTCATCATGCAACAAAGGGAGTTGGTGACTGTATAAGGCCCCTACACAAAGAAAATCTTTTCGGGTGTTTTGGTCAGTGTTTCAACCCCATCTTCTTTCAGCAGAAAGGTGTTTTCAATTCCAATGGCTCCCTCCGGAAATACGAATTTGGGCTCCAGTGCAAAGGTCATATTGGGTCGAAGTTGCATCCGGATACCTTTTGCGAATGTGGGTGCTTCATCCAACTCAAGCCCCACCCCATGCCCTACAAACCGCACCTTATCTTTGCCCATTCCCATGAAATTATCTTCATATCCCATCTCAGCGGCCATTTCAAACGCCTTGTCATAAAGGGTATGGCACTCAACAGCTGGTTTTGCCATATCTTTTAGAGCGTCTTGAATGATGACAGCGCCCTTGAAGGCATGAAGCATTTTCTCGGGCAGACCCCCCAGCACAAACATCCGCGTTTCATCTGCGGTATAGCCATTGACCACGCAAGTGTAATCTATGTAGATGGCCTCGTTGCGCATGATCTTCTTCCATCCGGCGCCGTGCGGATTGTTTGCCGGGGTCAACCCCCATCCTCCAATGGGGCCGTCAAAATAGCTGGGAACTGCTCCGCTTGCTCCTGAGACCAGATTACCAAGATAAAAAGTCTGGTTGAAGGCCCGCATCTGGCAAATCCCACCGTAGCCTCTCCTTCGCATACCGGCCTCAAAAAGGCTTGCCAGTTCGATCTCGGTCATTCCTTCACGCAACATGCCGGGAACTTCCGCGAACACCGCGTCGATAACAACGGATGCCTTTCTTAACAGATCAATCTCCCAGCCAGATTTAACAGCCCTTATATTCTTAACGTCACCGGATACATCTACAAGTTCGGATTGATTGAAAAGTTTCTGGTAACTTAGAACGGTATTGAAAGGTACAATGTCAAGCTCAAATCCCACGACTTTCAAGTTGAGGTAGCCTTTGCTATGAAGAAACGAGGGTATTTCCTTGAGGCTGGTAACACTGGCAATGTGTTCCAGGGGTGACTCTTTTTTTGCCCGATCAAAACTCTTTTTCACCATCAAAACCGGCTCCCCGACTCTCGGGATAAAAAGGTGACAATTTTGAGAGGTGCCGCTCAGGTAAAAAAGATTGGTGTGATGGACGATAATCGCGCCGTCAACGCCGTGTTGATCAAGACTTTTCTGGAGCTTTTTAATTCTGGTTTCAATCTCTGATTGAGGAGTACAAATTAATTCCGACATAGCTGACCCTCACCTTTCTGAGCTCTAACGCTCGGCATAACTGGCGTTGAGGGGTGATATGCTAATCAACCCTTGGTGCCCACAACCTTTCAGCCATTGTAGTTGATGGCCGGATTTAAAGTCAACCGTTGGTAGGGCACCAAACGAATGAAAAACCTACCATCGGAAGAAAAAAATGTTTTTCAAGCTCGCCCCGAAAAGTCCGTGTTGGGTTTCATAAAAACTTATCCCAGAGAGCCATAGCATATTAATTGTGAAATAAAGTCACTTCTTGGGATATATGAGGCTGACACAAGTTTGATTATATGCTTAAATAAAAGAGATGTTTGTGGGCCTCTCGAAAACTATAAGCAGTAATTGAAAAGGAGACCTTCTCATGAGATTTGCTGAAGGAACCACTTCAAAAACACCTTTGATATACTTGTCACTGATGTTAGCTGCCATACTTGTGATCACGGGATGTGGCGGTAGCAGCGATGATAAACAAGACAGTCGCCCCTCTTCAAGCGTTATCCCTTCTGAATCCTCCAGCAGTACTGCTGGAGGCGCTGAGATCACACTGGATTCAGGCGGCTCCATAAGCGTGCCGGCAGGTGCTTTGCCGGAGGGGGCCCAAATCAATTCTAAGCCAACGCAAACGCCGGTGTTACCGGACGACGTAAAGGCGGTGGGTGAAGCTTTAGCTATTAGCGCAACAGCTGCACTGGCGCAACCGGTGACGCTGCGGTTCCCAATCCCGGAAGTAGCGAGTAACCCTGAAAACTTGGTTGTCATTCGGGTGGAATCCGACGGTACCACAACCTTCCTGATGACAGAGGTGGAAGAGGACGAGTTGGTTGCCGTCACTCCGGGATTTTCTACATTTATTATTGGGGACCTGATGCAGAATAATAGGAACTTGGTGGTAAGCGGAAAACCGGAATTAGTGCCTGGTGAACAAACAACGTACCGGATGGATTTAGGAAACCATGTATCGACGATATCAGGTGCAACATGGAAAGTAACCGGTAACGCTTCTCTGGTTTTCTCCGGCGATGTGGCTGCTGTAGTTGAAGCTGGTGAGGAAGAAGGATATGCTGGAATCTCCTATGAGTTCATCGACCTTTTGAAGGGATGGCGCTGGTATGGTTATAAATACGTCAGAATCAGACCGAATAGTCGAGATCCCTTTACAGTGGGCGTAACTACCAGAACGCCGATAATTGGTTTGAGTGATGAAGTAATCGTGTCCGCTGCTGTTTACGGAGAGTTCGAACTACCCATTACCTGGAGTTGGGATTTCGGAGATGGTGAGAAAGGCGGGCCGACCACTACCGGAGCGAAGGCTACAAAATTCGGATTGCCGACGAAGATTTATAAGGACCCAAAAAACTATCACGTCAAGGTTACCGCTGTAGACCACCAGGGGCGTAGCGAGTCCGGGGATGTTATGGTCAGGGTAATTCGCGAAGCGTTAAGCGTCATCATCGAGGGGCAGCAGCGCCTCGAATGGTATGATCCTGGGTTGATTGAACCATACGTGGCCAAGACCGCGGGCGGCAAACTTCCGTATCGCAATATTTGGTTGCTCTCGCCTGGAGGTGAACCGCGCAATGTTACGGAATTCAGTATCACAGAAGGCGTCGCTACCTCAACTGAGCTCATCACATTTTATGAACCAGGAGAGTATCTGTTGAAAGTTGATGCCAGCGATAACAAAGAGGGAACAGCTACTGCGATTCTTCCGATAATAGTTGAGGCTGATGAGGCCCTTCATACTCACATGCTTGATCTTCCGGCGAAGGCAAAACCCAATGAAAGAGTTTCATTCAGTATTCAAGTACGTGGCGGTGTGATGGTCACATCCGGCAAGAAAACTGGCTATACTCTGACTATCGATTGGGGAGATGACAGTAAGCTTCAGGTTGAGAAGGATGTGGGGCTTAAGCGTACCCCATATGAGGGCACAGTCGTTCCTGTCTTTCACACATATACCGAGGCCAAAACGTATCCGGTGAGGGTGGAGGTATTCGATGCCACTGGCAGTTCTGACAACGACACGCGCAATATCGAAATTACCGAGGCTACTCCAGAAGCTTCTCCAGAAGCAGGACTGAAGCGTTTTGTGCTGGCTGAAACCATATTATCCGACCTGCCGGAGCAGCCCATTACCTGGAGAGATCAGTACGGCAACCATTCGGGAACCGCCACTCTCACCGACTGGGAGATAGTCTGGGATGTCAGGACAGCGGGTGCCGGAGGCACTGATGCCGGGGTAAGTATCCTGAAGGTCTATTTCGGCGGGCTGCCCTCTGAGGTGGTTCAGGATCAGAAGATCGAGACAACGGCAACGTGGAACATGACCGTTTCCGGCGACAAGCCGAGATATACAACTGGGGTAATCGAGCTTTATGGGGGAGACCGTTTCCGGCAATTGAAACGTCTTGATGTAGAACAAGAGCCTACCGGTACCTCTACCATGGAATGGTATTTAACCAAGAATAGTGGCGAATTCATCATTAAAGCTAAAGTGCTTGTATATGATAGATATGTCACTATCGAATGGATATACCGGCCGAGTGAAGCTTAACGCTGGAGATCACCGGCTGCAAGGTGCTATGCGAAACGACTCTTTTCTACCGATCCAATTCCTGACGCTAACCCAGACTCAAAAATGGACGCTCTTGGGGTCGATGGTTCATGCCGTTGTTAGAAGCCAATTTGTTTCGAATCATATCTGAGCCAAGAGAACCACGTAGTTCTCGCCGTACTTCTTTGAACATTTAGGACAGGTCGTATAGTAAGAATAGAGTTTCCTTGTGCTTTTACCTTTGGCTTTGACGTATTCATCCATTTCTTTGTGCCATCTGCCCCTATTCTTGTATGACCCTTCAAAAACCTTACTCAGGAATGTTCCGGAAAGTGTCGCCATCGTGGCTCCCGGAACAACCTTGGTAACTGAAATATAGATATCCGCTCCCCAAAGGGAATTCTCATCCGACAGGACGATCATCTCTTCTGGTTTTGCAGCTGCGGTTTCGATGAGAGGTACATTTCTCTTCATGACTGCTGCAAAGTTCAGTGGGATATGGAATACACTCCTCACTCTGGCAGTCACAAATTGTTTAAGTGGGTATGCACTTTACTCAACCGGCCACAAAATGTAGTATGTAGGCATGGAAGAGTCTGTTCATCCTGTTTCTGGCATTGATTATCCCGGGACATTCCAGGAATTTGACCGATGGTTTACCAG
>JAQTRE010000120.1 GCA_028711995.1 Dehalococcoidia bacterium
CCGTAACCGTTCTCAAGTAATTCGTTTAACCGCCGAACAAAACGAAACACTGGAGCACCATCAGTAACATCGTGGTCAAACAGAACGGTCATAGTCATATATTCTCGGATTGTGATCTCCTCTCCCGCAACTCCTGGTTTCCTGGCAATGGTGCCCAGAGCAAAAACCACAGGATGGATACCAATGGGAATGCCCCACCCATGGCCGCCGTATTTATCGGTGGTGCTCACAGACGTAACCACGACCGTCCCCATCATTTTCTTGGCAAAGAAGGGGTCTTTGGTCAATCTTCGCCAGACAAGTAGGTTCCTAACAAACCGTGGCATCAAAGTGAAAGCCTTTGTAAGATATGCATTTCGACGCGTCCCAAGTTGTACCTCTCCGCCCACGAGCGATTGTTTTTGAGCTGATCGTATCTCGTCACTAATTTCTTTGACCGTCTTTTTGTTCGCTCTTCTAACCACGTAGGGCATTGGTAGTGTTTCTGAAGAACTGTCACTATGACCAACAGACCTTTCCACTACAACGGAGATATCCACATCGTCAAATAGAATGAGGCGCTTGTTTCCCTTTCGCATCGCTTGGATATGTTTGTGCTCACTCACTGCCTGACCTATGCACGTCATTGCCCAGCCGCTGAAGGAGAGTCCCTCACCCGTTTTTGCTTTGAACTCACGCATATACTCGCGAGCCTTGGTTACATCAACTTCCAGAAAGAGTGGAATATGGTGCTTCTTCTTCCCCAAATCCAAAGTATCAAGTGTTGGATTGCGAAACGCAGGGAATATCCGCTCTTCATAGGTTCCGATATCATCCATCGCATCCCTCTTCGATCTCATTTGATCTACATTGCGAACAAGTATCAGGCACAATGCTCCCTGCGCATAGCGCTGACGGACTGGCCTTGTGACCTAGCTTAGTCACTCGGCCGGTAGAAGTCAAGGCTCATGCCGACACTCATGCATCAGAGGATAGCCTATCTGATCGATTTAAATCTGCCGGAGGTATGGTATTCTACGCCCCATTACCTTATAATTATACCACTACGCCACGGTCGATCAGGAAGAATACAAAAAGAGGAGGTCAGCTATGTCAGCAGAAAGATGGAGACCCCGCCGAGGTCAGACACCCTTGCGCCCTCTCAGGGAGCTGGACGAGATGCGTCGCCGTTTCGAGGATGACATTGCACGGCCCTTCCTACGAGATATCTGGGAGCGGATTCCGCAGGAGATGAAGGAATGGGCTCCCTCGATAGATGTCTATGAGAAAGGGGATGCCTTTGTGGTCAAGGTTGAACTCCCCGGTATGAAACTTGAAGACATTGACGTATCGGTTTCTAATGATATGCTGGTGATCAAAGGGGAAAAACAGCCCGAAAGCGGCGTCGAAGAGGCGAACTGCTATCGGAGTGAAATCACTTATGGCAGTTTCTACCGCTCGGTAGAGATTCCTTCAGATGTAGACGCCAAGAATGTTGAAGCTGTTTATGAGGAAGGTGTACTCTACATCACTTTCCACAAGGCACTGGAGACAAAAGCGGAAAAGATCACCATAACGCCCAAGAAAGGAACAGCCTGATCCTCCAACCTCAGAGAGATAATAAGCTTTTCCGTCACGCTTTCAGCAGAGCGATTCTGCTGGAATGAGATACACGGCGCGTCCCTTCGTTCTAACCACCGCCACCCTTTTTGATATACGAGTCATTTCGTCGACGATGGGGAACATGAGCGACAGTGTTCAATGCGAAAAGGCCAACTGAGATAAGGCAATGCCAGGACCCATAACACCACGCACCGGCTATAGGCGCTTGAGGCGTTTCGAGCAGGTCGTCAATGTGTTTGTCAAACACGGATTTGGTGAAGTCCTGACTCGAATGCGCGTTGCCGAGAGGCGCATACTCCGAAGGGATGTCATCCCTCCTCAGCTTACGGCTCCGCAGCGGCTCCGCCTGGCTCTTGAAGAACTGGGACCAACCTATGTCAAATTAGGCCAGGTGATCAGCACGCGTCCTGACATAGCGCCGCCGGAGATTATCGCCGAACTCAAAAAGCTGCGATCGGCGGTCCATTTCGTTCCATCAGACGTCATCAAAGGCATTATTGAGTCTGAGCTAGGCAAGCCGATTTCCGAGATATTCGATAGCTTCGAAGACACGCCGCTGGCGGCGGGATCACTGGCTCAGGTTCATCGTGCCGTGCTGCAGCATAAACTGGTGGCAATAAAAGTACAGCGGCCGGGAATTGTGGGGGCCACTGAGACGGATATCGGTATCATGCGCACTATGGCGTCCCTGGCCGAGCGCTATTCACAGACGCTCTATTTTCTTAATCCCATTGGGCTGGTGGAAGAATTCGCCGAGCAGATCAGGAACGAACTCGATTTCCGCACGGAAGCCAACAATATGCGCCGTTTTGCGCAAAACTTCCACCGCGATGAGACGGTTCACGTCCCCGATCTATATCCGGAGCTTTGCACCCGACGGGTTATCACCATGGAGTACCTGCACGGCATCAATATATCAGATACTCAAGACCTCATCGATGCGGGGTACGATCTGCAGTTAGTCGCCAAACGCGGGGCGGTCATCGGGCTCAAGGCAACCTTTCAGCACGGTTTCTTCCATGCCGATCCGCATTCCGGAAACCTTGTAGTTTTGCCGGGAAATGTCATCGGCTTGATGGACTTCGGCATGATGGCCACCCTGTCCACGAGAGATCGAGAGCGACTGGCAAAGCTAGTCTACTTTATTTCATCCCGCGACGAAAGGCGAGTGGCCCGTGCACTCAATGAGCTGATGGAATCTGATGAAGTGGTGCCGGCCGAAGAGATGGAGCCATCCATTGCAGCTATTATCACCGAGTACAGGGACCGTGCCGCCAGCGATCTGCTGTTTGCCATGATGCTCTTCTCCATGATGCGAGTGGTCATCTTGCATGGAGGGAGATTTCGGCCCCAGCTCATCTGGGTAACCAAGAGCATCGCTGTTCTGGAGGAAGTCGCCCAGGCACTCCATGCCGATTTCAACCTCATGGATCTTGGCGCACCGTATGCCCGCAAGGTTCTCACCCAGAAGGTGAATCCCCTCCGTACACCGCACGAGTTTTACTTCTGGTTGACCGATTCTCTGGATATGGTCAGAGACCTGCCTTACGATGCGGCCATCATTCTGCGCGAGATCAGAAAGGGCCGGCTCAAGATCGAATTCGAACATAAGGGGCTCGAACCCATGCGCGAGACCTTGAATCGGGTCTCGAATCGCATGTCGCTGACCATCATCATCGCGGCATTGCTGGTCTCCTCGTCGGTGATCGTGATGGCCGGAGCATCTCCTCGTGTGGGCAGTATGCCGATCCTGGCGCTGGTTGGCTATCTTCTGGCCGTTGTGCTCGGCTTCGCGTTGGCTATGGCAATCTGGTTGCGAGGTCGCCGATAACTCTCCTTTCCGTCCGACTGCATCAGCAGCCAGACAATCCGATTCCAGCAAAAGGGTTCAGACCAAATCCCAAAACGTTTGAGGAGGCTGAAATGGAAAAGCAACTGAAAGAGCTATTTTTGAGCCAGTGGAGGACGTATTTTGGCGAGACGGAATTACCAATCGCGTTTTTCTATACCGATGAAGTATCCGGGAACGACCTGAGCGATACCAAGAATGAGCACATGTGTCTGATCGGTAACCTGAACCGTGTGCGGGAAGGGCATGCCTTTGTCTACGATGCCAAAAGTCCGGGATGCCCGGGCGGCAAACGGTATACCGGTTTCCTCCAAAAGCTGCGGCCGAATTTCGAGTACTTCCTTTCCTGCGGCATACCGGGGCAGATGGAAGGAGAAAGGTACAAGAAATCGCCCGAACTGGTGAAAGAGCACCTCAAAAACCATCCCCCTTTCGAGGCGCCGGGCCAGTATCTGGTGTTCAAGCGCTGGGATAAGCTGGCAGCAGCAGAAAACCCGCTGGCGGTCATCTTTTTTGCCGCAGCAGATGTTCTATCAGGCCTTTTCACTCTGGCGAACTTTGATGCGGCTGATGCTCAGGGCGTTATCGCGCCTTTCGGATCGGGGTGCTCTTCAATTGTGAACTATCCCCTGGTAGAATCGAAATTCGCCCGCCCGAGATGCATCCTGGGGATGTTCGATGTTTCGGCGCGGCCTTCTGTTCCTCAGGATATGCTTACTTTTGCCGTTCCCATGAAGCGATTCGAGGAAATGATCTCTAATATGGGGGAGAGTTTCCTGATCACCAAATCTTGGGCGGCTGTCAGAAAGAGAATCAATCCAACGGGTTAGAGGAGTCAGATGGGGAATTTTGAAGATTCATATGTTGGCTGGCTGCGCAAATATGTGGGCAAAGCCAGGCTCATCATCCCGGTGACGAGGGCCATTGTCCGGGACGATCAGGGGCAAGTGCTCATTGTCCAGAGACGCGATAACAGAACCTGGGGCTTGCCTGCGGGCAGCATCGAGCTGGGGGAGTCGGTCATGGATTGTCTGAGGAGGGAAGTCAGCGAAGAATCCGGGCTAACGGTAATTTCCGCCACACCGATCGCGCTTCACACAGAGCCAAGGTTTGATTACACCAATATGTACGGGGACGAATATCAAAGGTTTGTGCTGGTTTTCTGTGTCGATCAATGGACAGGAGAGTTGCAGACAAACACCGAAGAGACGGTGGACGCTCGTTTCTTTCCCCTGGATGCCTTGCCGGATATACCCCCGCACCATCATGAATCGCTGGAAGACTTGCGACAATTTATCGGCCGCCTGATCGTGAAGTAAGAGCGCTTTGGATGGAGAGAAAGAATATGGATACACACAGCGCATATTCTCACAAGGCCAAGAAGTACTCCCGATATCGATGGGACTATCATCCTGAAGCCATTCAGGCCATTTTCGATACGACCCGCATTTCAAGCCAATCTTCTGTGGCGGATATAGGGGCGGGAACCGGAAAGCTCACCAAGCATTTTGTTGGCAAAGTGGCGCAGGTTTTTGCTGTTGAGCCCAATTCGGACATGAGACAGGTGGCAGCCAGAAAACTGGGCTCCCCTCCTTCCTGTAGCGTTATTGAGGGTCAGGCCGAAGCGACGACGCTATCGGATAGCTCCATTGATTTGATAGCGGTGGGACAAGCCCTGCACTGGTTTGATCCTGAGCCGACCCGAAAAGAATTCCTGCGGATACTGAAGCCGGATGGATGGTTGGCGGCTTTATGGAACTGGGCAACCGACTATGCAGTGATTGACGCACTGTGGAAACGGTTGATTGAGGAGAAAGGATTGGATACATCGCGTGCCAGGCAACCGGAAGGCAGACCCGTCAAGTTCTACTTCGGAGGGGATTATTTTCGCAAGTGGACCTTCCCTTTTACCACGCAGCAAACGTGGGAAAGATTCATCGGCGCGCTCTCTTCATTTGCCTACGCTCCGGATGAAGGCACCCCTTTGTACGAAAACTTCGAGCGGGCAGCCAGAAGGGTCTTTAGCAGCTTCAGTTCGAATGGTCTGATGGAAGTGCATGGAGTGACGGAACTCTATCTAGGGCAGATCGCGAGGCCATGAGTTGCCGTGTTTACAAGATCATCGCCTTGTGAGAGCATTCCCGATGGCGAATGAGTTTCTTACTCTTTGAGGTCAGGTTTCCCTTCCGTTTTAGCCAAACCTCGCGATGACAGGAAGCCAATGAAGGTCATCGCGGAACCAAATAACATCACACTCGAAAATCCCCAAGCCTGAGATAGGGCCCCTCCAATACCAGGGCCAATGCCGGCAGAAGAGTACATTGAGGAATAAAGAAGGCCGGCAGCAGTCCCATGCTCCAAACTCCTTTTGAGTAAGAAGCTCATGGCGCCAACAAAGAGACAGGACCATGATAACGCCAGCATTATCTGCACTGGAATGATCTGCAGATAATGATTAGCGATGCCATATATAGCAAATGCAAACGCGGAAGTAATCAGGCCGAGGGTGAATATTTTCGCCGCGTTGAACCTCTCGATATATCGCATGATGATGAATTGGCCGCCCATGTTGATGGCGTCAAGGATAGCGACCCACAGCTTGCTGGCGCCTATGCTCACCAAATACAGCGGAAAGATCGACCAGACCGCGTATGCGCCAATTTGCCTGAGAAAGAAGGCAAAATAGAGTTTGCGATCCGCCCGGGCTGCCGCGAATGGAAAAGCCGCTGCTCGGCTGCGGATGAACCCTCTTTCACTCAGGGTCAGCGCCATCAAGAAAGCAAGTGCTGAAGCCACCGCGCTGCTGAAAAACAGGCTTTCGTAGTTTCTGAGCAGCGCCGCCAGGAGCGCCCCGAAAAGCCATCCCAGGGAGCCATAAGAAGCAAAATTGCCAACGCGCCCCTGAGCCTCGTAGACATAGGCCATAACAGCCGGAGAGGCAATGCCAAGGCAGAACCCAACGGCAGCCCTGGTCATCAGTAATGTAATTGGGCCTGAGGCGATAATTTGCAGCAGGTAGGCAACTGACGCCAATCCCAGGCCAGTACGGATAAAGACCAACCGGCCTCGCATATCCGATTGCCTGCCGAATATGAGAGAGGACAGAAAATAGGATGTCCCATGCAGCCCCGATAAGACCCACCTCGAGATTCGATGCCCCCAGGCTATTGGCACGGAGTGGCAGGAATATGATCGATGCTTCTATGGAAAGGTTAAAGAAAAAGCTCACCAGAGCCAGGCGAACGGGAAACGAAGCATGAATTATGCGAGAAAGGTAATCCATTTCTTGATAAAATTTTGCCCCTGTGAAGGCTCTAAAGTCTGATATTACATCCTCAGCTGGCCGGGAAGCAAGTCTCCAGATTCAGTTCGCTGGAAGGTGAGCCCAAAAGACCTATGGCGGTTCTCTCCAAGAAGGGATCGCCTGTTGTGGCAATCCCCACCACTACCAAAGCCCTTCCGTAGACTCGGCAAAAGTATTGACTTTTCGCACAGATAAGCCTAAAATAGGCTACCCACAGATGGATGGTCGAGGAATCACAAAATTTGATCGTATGAAAGGAGGCAAAGATGACAGAGAGTGTTTACAAAATCGTCGAGCTGGTGGGGACTAGCACTGAGTCCTGGGAAAGGGCAGCTGCATGTGCCGTTGAGATGGCATCGAAAAGTCTGCGCGATCTTCGCATTGCCGAAGTTGTAGAGTTGGATATGCAGCTTGATGGCGGCAACGTCATCGCCTATCGCGCGAAGGTAAAAATCTCCTTCAAGTACGAGGGCAAGGATTAGCCGGTGAACAACCCTTGCCGTATCTTCATGAGTTATGCGAGTGCGAATTCATGAAGACAAACCCTCTCAATCAGGCTGGAGGAAGAATCAGTAGATCCGGTCGGAGAAAAGGAGCGCAGAATGGCAGGCAGTAGCTACAATGTGATTGAACTGGTGGGGACCAGCACCGAATCCTGGGGAAAGGCTGCTGAGGCTGCCGTTGAGATGGCATCGAAAAGTCTGCGTGGTCTTCGCGTTGCTGAAGTTGTCGAGTTAGATGTGCAGCTGGACAACGGGAATATCATCAGCTATCGAGCAAGGGTGAAGGTCTCCTTCAAGTATGAGGAGAAAAAATAGACTGCGCTTGTCCTGCCGATCGCTCACCCAAGAGACGTATGCGGACTTATTGCTGACATGTCATCCCGTTTGAAATGATCCACAAGCAATCGAATATGATTTATGGAAGGAGGCAAAATGGCAGAGAGTGTTTATAAGATCGTCGAATTAGTGGGAACCAGCGCCGAGTCTTGGGAGAAAGCTGCTGCAAGCGCCGTTGAAATGGCTTCCAAAAGTCTGCGCGATCTTCGTATAGCAGAAATTGTTGAGTTGGATATGCAGCTCGATAGTGGCAAGGTTATTGCCTATCGAGCAAAGGTGAAAGTCTCCTTCAAGTACGAAGGCAAGTAATAAACCTCCCCGGCCTTGTACGCTTTCTTTTTACTTAGGCAAATCTTGAACAAGTAGCGCAGGATGTCTGCATCCGAAGGTTTTAGGATTGAGGAGCACTTGGTCAGAGCCCACCCAGGTTATATAAGTGCCAGCGTGGTCCCCATGAATTAGGCTCGGCGAACAGTTGAATGCGCCACCTTTCTTCAGGTAGCGCATTCAACCGCATTTCAATTGGTTTGCTGTCCCCAAGCCGTCTTTCCCTGTGTATTGTGTGTATCTTGCGGTGTTTATTCCTATATTTGTCTCTGAGGTCTGTCAATTCAGCAGGGACGAATATCTCACAGGAGAGTGAAACCGAACCCTGGGTCAAATTTGAGGCAAAACTGAATGCCCTTGAGGATTCTGCAGAGCGATGCCACTTTACCGTAGATGATATCCATTTTGTGGGAGCAGTTGCCAATCTGGGCGCTATTGCATTGGAGAATGCCAGACTCTACGAGTCTGTCCGACAAGACAAGGATCAGTTGAGCCGGGAGTTATTGGAATGGCACGCGGCTATGGGGCTTTGGCCGCCACGTCTGTCGGGACGCCGCTGACAGCATGTCGATGGAGTTTTGCTCGGCTCACGATGGCCGTGATTGCCTGTCTTAAGGAGACCATTGAAAAAGGTCTGTCGGATTCTTCTTTCAGTGCTTGCCCTCGACTCGGATCGGGGAACGGGCCAACCCCCCGATCCGAGTCGAGGGCTTGGTCTTGGTGAACGTCTTGCCCAGGCCCAGCCGGACATTCCTCTGGCGCAAGGTCATACAGATAGGCCACCGATATCCCACAGAGGTTTCGAAACTCCTCATGCCCTAATATTCGGTAAGTGGGTATGCACTTTACTCAACCATATACCATATGTTGTGGATGGCCTCCTACGATCATTTGACGCGGCACGGGGGCACAAGCTATTGCCTGCTCCATCAGGCGGTAGAAGAGTAAACCTCGT
>JAQTRE010000121.1 GCA_028711995.1 Dehalococcoidia bacterium
CCGTACAAACACCCCTGTCGATTTCAATAATCCCATAGCCCTGCAGGGCGTCTACCGGGCAAAAATGGGTGCATATTCCACATCCCAGACACTTGGTTTCGTCTACTACGACCAACTTCTTCTCCTTTTGAATCGACAACTTCTCTAATATTTCCTTACAATCTTAACCACAGGTCCCTAAATCTGCCATCCGGCTGCGAATCCCGCGTGCACTGCCTCCCCCACTTTTGCCGGTTTGGCGCAATCTCCAACAACATATACCTCATCCCATTTCGCCTTGACATCTTTGACCAGTGAATCGTCTTTCTTCACGCCGAACGCCACGATCATCGTGTCTGCCTTGACGAACTTGTCTTTGCCGTCTGGCCCCAGGGTAACAATGCCATCAGGGCGAAACTCCTTCACCTTATGCCTGGCCATGATATTAACTCCCCGTTCGGCTAACTGGCGCATGAGAGTCAACCGGCTAATGTTGAACATATCCAGCGCTACATCATCCAGCATTTCGATAATGCTGACGGTCTTCCCCGCCATCGCTAGATCCAGGGCAGCATCACAACCCGATAACCCTCCTCCCGCAACCACCACGGTCTGGCCTCGAACCTGCTTGCGTCCCAGATGATAATCAACCACCTCCACAACATTCTCGTTGCCAATGCCAGGGATAGCGGGGCTAATCGGTTTTCCTCCGCACGCAACCACAACTGCGTCCGCCTTATGTTTGGCCAGCATAGCAGGCGTGACCGCAGTACTGAGGCGAACGTCCACTTTGAGCTTGTCCAACTGTGTTGTCCAGTAATCGATGAGGTCCCGCAAAGGCTTCTTAAACGATGCGGTGGCGGCTGCTCTCAACTGGCCCCCCAGGGCGTCCTGCTTCTCCACCAGCGTTACCTTATGGCCGCGAAGAGCAGCAACTCGAGCTGCCTCCATACCGGCCGGGCCTCCGCCAATCACTAACACCTTCTTGGGAGTATCCGTCTTGCGAAACTCGAAGTACCGTTCTGAGCCCGTAGCAGCATTCACACTGCAGGACATGGGCTTCAGGCGGAACACATTTCCGATGCACATCTCGTTGCAGCGAATGCAGGGACGTACATCCTCGAGGTGTCCACGGCGCACCTTGTTGGGCCAATCAGGATCGGCAATCAGGCCGCGAGCAGAGCCAATGAAATCGATTTTTCCGGCTTCCAGAGCCGCCTCAGACGCTTCAGGGCTCATATTCCCCGCTAACATAACTGGAATGCTGACCACCTTTTTGATGGCAGCGGCCAGATCCACCCACGGTGCATCGCCCCTGTATATCGATGGTAAACCGTAGTCCAGTGCCCCGTAGGTGCCGACGTCCACGCTGAGCAGATCCACCCCCGCTGCCTCCAGGTGCTTGGCAATCTCCATGGACTCCTCAATCTCCCGACCACCGGGAATAAAATGAACCAGCGAATAGCGGAAGGAAATGGGAACATCGGGGCCAATCTGCTTTCTTGCAGATTGTACCAGTTCCACCGCAAAGCGCATGCGCCCTTTCAGATCACCACCGTACTCATCTGTGCGCTTGTTCCAGAGGCTCGTCATAAACTGATCGACGAGATAGCCGGTATGAGCATGAACCTCCACCGCGTCAAAACCAGCCATGACCGCTCGCCTGGCTCCCAATCCAAAAGCCTCAACAAAGGCTTTGATCTGCTCCACACTCAGGGGTCGGCAGAGAACGGAAGGGTCCCTGAAAGTGGGGATCGCAGAAGGGGCCACAGGTGGATTCTGGGGATCGATTTCCGCAGCCTGTCGACCAAACGCTACAAAGAGCTGCATCATGATTTTCGCGCCGTAAAAGTGCACCGCATCAGCCATGTCTGCCAGCGAAGGCACCAGGGCATCCGAGTCCACAGCAAAGGGGGCAAAAGCAGCCGGCTTCTCCAGCGCCCGGGAAATCTTGGCTCCTTCAGGGATGATAAGGCCCGTGCCGCCTCGGGCTCGCTCTGCCAGATAGTCAACCTCCCGCCGCGAAGACCGCCCGTCAAGCTCGCACATCAACGTCCCGTGAGGCGCAAGCATGATTCGATTGCGCAGCTCCAGTTTGCCGATGCGACCCGGCTCAAACAGTTTGGTAAACTTCTTTGCCACGTTATACCTCCTCAAAACAGTCGAAGTGAAAAAGCGCTTGACTTCACAAATTAACCCAAGCCATCCGACGCAAGAGCGCCCCAAATCTGTTCAGTCCCTTTCCACATAGACATCAGTCTAATGCCCATGGGACCTTATACAACCCCTCCCCCTGTTCGGTTTCTTTACCCTTTTTCGTATCCCATTCCGGCTGACGATCCACGATCCAGCTTCATTTCCCAGTAACAGGGGATTTCATTGGGGGTTGTTCGAGGCGGCAGTTTTGTGGCCGTAACCTTGGCCCCCGGCAGAACCCCCTCGATAAAGGCCTGATAAGTCTTGACCTCGGTTGTATGGCAGAGCTGGATGATTCGATCACTATCGCCTTTCTTCTCCAGCCACTGCAGGGCCAAGCAGGGATGCATGTGCAGCTTGATGAAGTCCCCACTGAGGAAATCGTAATTGGGATTGTATACTCCCCCCGCACTTCCATCTGGAATGATCTGGGTCACCTTGAGGGCGTCGAGGAGGTCGCTCACTTCAATGCCAAGTGCTCTCAAGTGGTTGGGCACGGTCTCTCTCCCCACCCGGCACCAAGCCTCGACCTCACACTCGAGGGCCAACTCTGCGTCGAATCTGTCCTTAACGGTGTTGTACCAGTCCTCACCCTGCCTGGTGTAGAGGGTGGCGAAGGCCCGCATCAGCGTAATCAGCATATCTTTTGACGGGTTCTCCAAATATGCCGACACGGCCTTGCTGAATTTAGGGATGGCTTCATTATTGACCGCCTGCCACGCCTTCAACCGACACTCAAAGGCCACGCAGTCCCCTTTTCTCTTTCTGATCGATTGATAATAGAACTCATTTGATGCCGTATAAAGATGGGTCCATCCCTGAAACATTCTCATCAGGAATTCCTGGCTGAAGTCCTCCAGCTTGAAGTTGGGATTGAAGTCCCCACTGTAATTATTCAACTCCTGCATTTTCACTCCCTAAATATCTTCGTATTTACCGGCCCTAGCGTATTCCTGCAATGATCCCGATTGCACCGACCACTAGCCTCTTTGATGCGTCATCTATAGCTTGTTGCGCAGAGTTCAACTCAGCGGCAATTACCGGCTAGCTTTCCTTCACATACTCCCAGACGCAGGCATCACCACACCGGCCTTTTCGAGGAGGAAGCATGATCGGTTTACACGTATGGTCAGGCAATAGCACCTTAATGTAGTCAGTAAACAGCGCCACTTCAACCTGATGACACATGGGCATTATTCTGTCCGGAGCATTTTTCTCCATCCACTCCAGAATAAGGCATTTGTGCACTGTCAGTTTCACGTGATCCGGATTTATCACTTCATAGCTGGTGATGGGTTGCATCATCAGCCCCTCGGGAAGTAACTGCGCTACTTTTACGAAGTCGTAAGAGGTTTTCATGTCTACATTCGCCAGCCTGGCAATTCTGGGCACGTTGACTTTACAGAACTTCTGCCACAGCGCAAGTTCGAACTTATCCGCCTCCTCCTTTCCGATCTTGTCTTTGACCATACCGATCATCATTTCCTCAAATTTCAGAAACTCGTACTGCCATTCCCGCGCCAGTTTCGCCAGGAATTCTTGTGATAGATCGTTCAGGCTGAAATCCCCCTTGAGCGGACCGCTATAGTCATTCATCAACTCTGTCATCTTTTTTCTCCTGTTTTACAAATATGAATTTCTATTCGATTGGTTGATTCAGTTCAACCGCATCTTTTGTGCCGCGTCCAGTGTCAATGTATGATGCCCTTACTTGTCATCCTTTTTCGGGGCAATACATGATACTGCCGACTGGTTTGCAAGAATTATACTAATGCGCCTTGACGTTGTCAACTCTTTTTTGTACTATTCTAATGCATATGGTTATTATATTAGCCATTAACATAACTTCAGGCGTATATTTTCCTGCCATTAGTATACTACTGTCAACTGGATGATTCGGAATGTCAATGGTATCATAAACCCTGTGCCGATCTGGAGCCTTTGGGAACGAAACCTCTCGGAACCAGTTCCGTATAGCATTCTACAGTGCGCCTGTCAGGAGGATAATGAACAACAAAGCCATATCTCCTCGTATGGACTACGTCTACGATGAGCTGGACCTGATGCTTGTCCGGGAACTGGAAGTGGATGCCAGACAAACCACGCGTAATCTTGCTGCCAAGCTGGGCGTAAGTATCACCACCGTAACCAACAGAATCCGGAAGATGGTTGATACCAAGGCAATTGCATTTTGCACCATAAGCGATCCCCCTTCCCTTGGATATGAAGTCAGGGTAGTCCTGGGTATAAAAACCACACCCGGAACATCCACCAGCGTTGCAAAGGACCTGGCGCGTTGCAGAAACGTTCAAACTACCAGCCTGACCACGGGCCGCTACGACGTTGTGGTATACGCTTTACTTCGCAACAACCAGGACCTGCTCGACTGGGTCAGCGGTGAATTGGGCCAGATAGCCAACATCATAGCCGCCGAACAGATGATTATCCTGAAACTGGTCAAAAACTCCTACATGTATTTGCGGGGCGATACCACCCTGCGCGAAGAAATAGCACCCAGGTGTCTTGATGAATCGGAGTTGAAACTGATACAACAGCTGGAATTGAGCCCAAGGGAAAGCATCAGTGATCTGGGAGAGAAGATCGGCATGAGCAGGCAAACAACGGCCAAAAAGCTTAAGGCACTTCTGGAGGAAAAGATCATAAGGGTGGTCAGTATGGCCAATCTCCCGGCGTTTGGGTTTGTTGCCGGTGTCTACGTATTTTTGAGGGTAAAACTTGATAGAATCGTCTCGGTGGCACACACACTGACGGCTGATACCCGAATCTCAGATATCAGCATAATCACCGGCCGGTTCAATCTGATGCTGCACATGACCTTCCGCAGTGTGGAAGAAATGTCCCGCTTTCTAACCGGCGAGCTAGGCAGCATCCCAGGCGTTATCGATCAGGAAACGATGATTCAAATAGGACGAGCGCACCTCTCCTTTCGCTTGATACGATGAAGAAAACCTCACACATAATTGGCCTGCAAGAACAGCCAGACTATCCATCCCATCGAAACTCCCATCGGCAGGGAATTTCGCCCGGGTTTTTTCGAGGAGGGAGGCTCACAGGGATCACCTTCACCCCCGGCAAAACAGACTCGTGAAAAGCCCAAAAGGTCTCAAGCCCTGTTCTCTGACACAGCAGTACGATTCTTTCTGTTTCCCCTTTTTTCTCCAACTGCGATTTCACATGTCGGGCTGGCGCATCATCTCACAGCTTCCGCAGCAAATCGCATCGCTGTCTGCAAAAAGGCCCCGGTGGCGTTGTCCTCGAGCCGCTCTACGCCAGCCATAGATTGCTGCATCTTATGGACCCCCGAAATGATTCCTCGCATCGCTTCCAGATAATAAGCGTCTACCTTTCCGCCTTCCTGGCAGGATTTCATAATAGAGTCTGCCGCCAGCGACCCGCTATAGGCTGCACTTGCGATACCTCCCCCTCCTCCCTCTCCATCCAATAACCCGGCAGCATCGCCCACCAGCATGATATTACCCAGGGCAGGACGCAAAGAACCGTCAATCAGGTTCTTATGTAACACCGGCATAGTGCAAGCGTCTGTCCATTCAGGTTCTTGCTTCAAATCAAACCCGTGATGTTGGGCCAAAACTTCAAGAGCCTTTTGCATATTATCCTGCCATCGACCGGCAAAATTGGTTAGACCGACATAGAAGAACTCTTCTTTGTAGCCAAGGTGGAACAGGCTGCCGGGGAAAGCGCCGCCGGCATTATGAGATGAATCTCGATACATGAAATCATGAGAGTAGTTTCTGTCGATATCTTTCAGGGCTCCTTTATACCAATGCTCCACTGTCAGTCTCGATGGCACTTCAAAATTTGGGAACAAACATCTTCTCACCACAGATCGGCCACCATCCGCGCCGATGATAAATCTGGCGCTAAACTCTGTCTCCTTCCCCTGCCTCACCAACCTCACGGTACATTTGTCGTTAGATTGAGCCACATGGCGAACGGGAGTCTCATCCCACAATTGGGTGCCTGCATCCAGTGCCTGTTTCGTCATCCAGTAGTCAATATCCTTTCTCCAGCCCTGAGGGATGCTTCCTTCCACTTTTTCGCACCTCCCGTCCGGGGTGTGGAACATAAACCCGGCCAAACAGGGAGGATCGTTTAGCACTTCTTGTGGGATTTCACCAAACTCTCGGGCCACGATCTTCTTGGAAAAGCTGCCCATTATCCATCCGGCGCATACCTTGTGCCGGGGTAATTTATACCTTTCGAGTAACAGGACTTTCAAACCGTTCCGAGCGCATTTCTTGGCTGCTGCCGATCCGCCTGGTCCGGCTCCAACCACAATCACATCGAATTCAGATGATTTCATCAGGCCCCTTTCATTTACGCTATTTAATTCAACCACTTGGTCGTATTCGCCCCACCAGATCCTCCACGGCCAACTTGGCACTTTGCACCGCGCCCGGCCCGGCGATAGTTCCCCGGCCGCCAAGGCAATCCGAAACATTATACAAGAGTTCCACAGGAGTCTTCTGAGGAATCGAATATCCCGGCACATTGCGCAAACAGGGCCACTCACCACGATATACGCTTCCCATTAAAATACGACCATGCTTTTCAAAATCGGGAAAAAGCTCCTTGAGGTCCTGAACGTGCAAGTCGAGTTCCTTGCGGTAATCCACCGGGCCAAAGGCAGTGGAGGGAACCGAGAAGGTCTCCAATAGATGCTGTCCCGGCGGGGCATGTTCCGGACAGATTTGCGTGGTGCATACAGCGCAGAAGATCCGACGTGTGCCCGTTGGCATCAGGTTTCCGGGGCCCATCAAAGGCCGGTCGCTGGCGGTGTAAACCGAAATCCATGGCACCGGTATCAGATGATCCATGATATCCCGGACGTAGCCCATCTCCAAATTCTTAGCTCCCACCAGCTCGATGGTCTTCTTCGGTCCGGCGTTACTGATGACTGCCTGGGTTGTAACCTCTATTTCTTGCCCATCCTTCTCAACCAGAATCCCTTTCACCCGTCCTTTTTCCGTGACTATCTTCTTGGTTCGAGAGCGTATCCAGACCTTGCCTCCGTTGTTCTCGATGACCTTCTCCAACCGGGTGGTGATCCCTTCCGGCCCCTCCGGCATGATCCCCCAGTGCCGCCATCCCCCGCCCACCTTCAGGAAATAGAGGTAATCCTGTGCCGAACACTCGTTGCTTCCCAATCCCATGCCCCCACGGGCCATTGTATCGAACAGGCCGAGGATATCGTCGTTTCGGGTATACTGCAAAAGCCATTCCCGAAGGGTGATGCTGGCCGAAGGCTCTTGCCAGCTCATTGCCTTCCGAAGACGGCCCATGACAGCAGCCCCCTCCTCTTCGGTGCCACAAAGGGAGAGCAGTTTTCTGAGACCGCCCTTTTCCGGTATCTGATGGTCCTTGCCATGTATTCGATAGATGAAAGGATCCACCGGGCGGACTTCAAATTCCACACCGGCTTTTTTCAAGGTCTCCCCGAAGGGCGTCCCGATCTCCGCGCCGATGCCTCCGATGCACATCCTGAACCCCTGGTACTGAACCGAGGCCCATCTGCCGCCGATGCGCGGCATCTTTTCCACTACCAGCGTAGTGTATCCCTGCTTTCCCAATAAAGCTGCAGCGCAAAGCCCGCCAATGCCCGATCCTACGATAGCCACATCAACATTAATATGCTTCATCCCTGCACCTCCAGCGCCTCAACAGGGCACCACTCAACACAGGCAAGGCATTCAGTGCACTTCTCCTGGTTCACCTGACATACGCCCCAAACCCAAAGGGCTTCCACCGGGCAATAAGGCATGCAGCAGGCGCAGCCCACACACTTTGACTCATTGACAACCAGCATGAATTGATTACCTCCATAAATTATGTGTTCCCATTTTTGCAGCGAAAACCCCTTCAAGATCATCCTTGCAGTCGCATATTATTCCTCGCGGCTCCAGTGGTCACCATATCAAAAAACTGATCGGCGATCTGTGATGGAGACAACCCTCCCTCCTTCCTGTACCAAATGAACATCCAATTGCATATGCCCAGAAAGACAAGACTCATCAGTCTGGGGCTGATATCCGGCCGCAATTGACCGCTTTCAACCCCGTAAGCAACAACTTCATCCCAGATTTTTTCATAGCTGGCGACTATCAACTTGATCTCGCTTTGCAGTTTGCTATCGAGGGCATCAAGGTTTTCCTTAAAGATGATAAAGATTTCAGGATGATCACAGACTATCTGCACCTGAGCATGAATTACCTGCCGTAGCTTTTCCATAGGAGGGAGATCGAGATCGGAGGCTTGTTTCAAGATGGATAAGCCTTCAAGTGCCGAGTTCTTAACGCATTCGCCGAGTATGTCTTCTTTGCCTTCAAAGTAGTGGTAGATGCCGCCTTTCTGCAGGCCGACAGCTCTGCAGATATCATCCATGCTTGTGGCATGATAGCCCTGGGAGAGAAAGAGTCTCGTTGACTCCTTGATGATGCTAGCTTTTCGATCTGTCTTCATGCCTGCCTGGCCATATCTTCCTGATAAATTCACCGACCGGTCGGTATATATAGGTTAAAGTGGGTATGCACTTTACTCAACCGGCCACAAAATGTAGTATGTAGGCATGGAAGAGTCTGTTCATCCTGTTTCTGGCATTGATTATCCCGGGACATTCCAGGAATTTGACCGATGGTTTAC
>JAQTRE010000122.1 GCA_028711995.1 Dehalococcoidia bacterium
TGTTGGCGCTTGTTTTGGCGCTAAATTCGACCCGCCAGCCGATTCACTCAGACTTTAAACTTCGCAGCATAATATCAGGGTGACTCAATCAGAATTCCGATACCGGCTTTTTGCAGGGACGCCATCGATTGCTTTAACGTCGGGAAGTTGGGTTACGCTGACGTGTACTTATGATGGCACCGCTATATCCATCACGGATGGCGCCAACACAGACGCTGCTGCTCTCACCGGAAGCCTGGCAATAAACTCCGAATCCGTTCATGTCGGGGAGCTTACCGCCAAACTGGATAGCGTCAAGATTGGCGACACCTCGATCGATACGCCGACCTGGAAGCTCAACCTTGAATTTGAGCCCGACGAAGTCTCAACCACCACGATCACCGATCTGTCGGCAAGCGGAAATGATGTCACCTACAGCCTGGCAGCCATGGACGCGGATATCGTGGTGACCATCGGAGAACTGACCCCGATACTGTTTGCCACCTATGGGAGCGGCAGTTCCTACCCATCTGGGTTTGCCCTTATGCCGGATGGGCTGGTGGAGCCGGCGGGTTGGCACACTGATGGCGATTATACCAGCCTTCCAGGCTCCCAGATTATTGCAGATATATTCGGGGAGAGCGACCTGCCGCTGAATATGTTCTGGCTCACCCTGATCGGGGCGCTGGCGATATTCGGGGGATTCTGGATCTACGACAAGACCCGACACCTGTTCGGGATGACCATCGCGGTGATGATGGTCTTCTGCTTCTTCGCCGGGGTGGCCATGCTGGACTGGTGGATCGTCATGGTCTACGCCATTGTCGCCACTGGGGTGCTTATCAAGGAGCAAACCTATGGGTATTAAGGAGAGATTATGTCTGTCCGCTGGATAATGGGATTAGGGTTCATCTGGATCATGGGCACCATCCTCTGCCAGATACTGGAGGGGCAGTTCTTCACCGCCACGGATGCTCAGGTGATCAATGATATGTCCGCGTTTCGGACGGTGGAGGCTGGGGGACTGACGGGGATCCCGCTCTTGGCGGGTGACTTCTTCTCGGGGTTGGTACAGGTTATAGCCTGGGATTACTCCTTCCTGGAGGGCGGTTTCGGGATGATCAAGGTGTTCATGTACGGCATCAGCCTCGGCATCCTCTGGGGAGTAGTCCAGACATTTGCCCCGGCGGCTACCGGTATTTTGAGCAGCCTCCTCCGCCTGGGGAAATGAACCGCTCCTGGCGGAGCCGGAGCTCATGGTCGGCCTCACACCATCGCTCGAACTTGGTCCTCCCGCAAAAACAGAGATCGTGGGTGTCCAGCGGGTTCTTGCCCCCGTTCGCATGATAGGCCGCGATCCGACCGGTCTCTGCCAAGTGGCACAGTGCATCGAGCAAAGGGCCGCCGCGGATGCCCAGATTCAACCCAAAGGCTCTCTCCAGAATCGGCCACGCCTTCAGGCAATCCGCGGCCTCGATGTGATATTCGATATGGGAGACCACTTGCACAATGTGCGATAGTACACAGGGAGGGGGCAGGACCTTTTCCCCGGGATGCCGCCGCCGGGTGATGTTGCTGAGATCCAATGGCTTGTACTGCTGCTTGTATTTCGCCATCCCATACCCCAAATAAGTCAACGTTTGCGCGGCTGCACTGGTGAGCCATCTATCACCGCCTGGCACCCGAAGCGCCGGACCTCATCCAGGACGCCCGCAGTATACGATTTGAGCCCCTTCACGTAGCGATACCAGAATACCATTGAGATTACCCCCGCTATTCCCAGTAAGACACACCCTGCGACATGGAACGCCCCATCCGCTTCGATCATGACTGCACCGGTGCAAAGCACCACGAAAACGGGTATCCACACTTTCAAAAACCACCCCCTCATTTTTCCCATATACCGATCGCTGGCCACCGCCTTGACATCCTTTTCACTCAGCTTGATCATTCATCCTCCTTTCAAATAATCACATGTTTGTTTGGTCGACCTTTATTCAGCCGTCTCAGCTTCGGCTTTTGGCGTGTTCTTTGGACCCCGATTGTTTGGTATCATTTTCCTCAATGAATGGATACAGCCCTCTCTTCGGAGGATTCAATGCCGCCAGGCAATCATCATAGCGCCCATCAGCTATTGCACGATCAATCCCTCTGATGATTTCAGTAATCGCATCTTGATTGCGGGAATCGTTGAGGGACTTCTCCCATTCCCTACGACGCTGCTTTAACTCAATCAACCGGGGATCTTCATCACTGTCAAATTCCTCCGACTCACTTGATTCAACAATCAGCCTCTGCCATTGAAGCAAGGCTTCCGGTTTGCTCTTCCAGTCATCGGGACATGAAATAGCGTCAGCAGCAAAATCAATCTCCATGGTTTGGTTTTTAGCGTCGAACCTTGGGACACCAAATGTGAATTGCACTCCAGTTTCTATTAAGGCTGGCAGAGGACCACGGACGTAAGCCCGTGGGTGAATGCCGATAGGTAGGGCTTGTTCCCCAAGGTGCCACGGGCGTGAGCCCGTGGGGTTCCACTTGAGGCCCGTGTTTCTTCACAAATTCCCAAAGAGCCTCCAATGGGATCTGAATGATTCCTTCCATGGTGTACATGCTATTCCCCCCTTCTCATCGCTTTTTCAGCTTCCCGACGCCGATATCCGGATGTCCGGCGCTTCTTCCCGTCTTTGGCACCGTTTGGCCGGCCGAGCTGTTTTCCTTCCGCCCGGGCCCGGGACAAACCGTCCTGGATGCGATCGCGGATCAGATCCAACTCGAACTCCGCCAGGGCTGCCATGATGTTCATCTGCAGCCGGCCAGCGGCGGTGCTGGTATCAAAGTTCTCCCGGAGGCTGACAAATGAAACGCCCAAATCGTCCCACTCACTCAAGGTGGCCCACAGGTCTTTGACCGATCGCGCGATCCGGTCCAGTCGCTGGGAAATCACAACGGAGAACTGTCCGGACCGCGCATCCTTTTGGAGATCACGCCAAGCAACACGTCCCCGGAGATCCCGGGCCGAAGCCTGGTCGATGTACTCTCTGGTAAGCTCCCACCCTTTGGACTTCACGAACTCTCGTAATGGCAGGAGTTGCGTATCCACGTTCTGGTCTCCGTCCCGGCTCGATGTTCTGGCGCAAACTGCAACTCTCATATTAAATACATCTACAACCATCTCGGATCGTTCTCATAGGCTGTCACAAACACCATCGGGGTAAGCACTGCAGAAAAAAGGTAAGCAAGTTTCCCGAATATGTCATTTCGCTTTGGCGCACCAGCCATCATGGCATGACACATAGCCACGTCGCGTAACATTCCCTTGCACCACTCCTTTGATTTAGGCCAGTCTGGATCAGTTGCATCCAATGGCTCTAATCTCGGCTTGAGATCCAATTCAGTCTCAAAGAACAACCAAAGTCTAAATGCCTCATCAAGATCTGTTTCAAATTCCATGGCCGGGCATGGTGAGGCACCATCATACTTGGACAGATCGCCCTCGATTTCCATGTCGGGGTGCATTGTGTGGAATCGCTCCAACACCTCATTTACTGAAACCCGTCTGCCCGCAATCGCGCTAATCCCAGCTTCAGCGACTTGGCCTTGCAAGTGCTGCGCGAATCTCTCGATGCTGACATCTAATGGCAATTCAGGTAGAAACATGATCCATTTCTTGCGCTCATTGAGTATTTTTAACATCCTATCAACCCCCTAAAATTTCCCGTTTCATGAGTCGGTCATAATCCAGAATCTCATCCATCCCCTCAGGATCTATAGCTAAATCGACGCACTGGTACGCTTCGCCGTCGTTTACTTCTACCCAAAACAAGACGCTCACCACATGGCAAGGGATTTCATATAAGTCGTCTGTCGAAAGCCACACCTAATCACCCTTTTCTAGCCGGCACATTTCATAAGTGTTTCCTTCTATGCGGACAAACCTCTGATAGCTTTCGTCACCTAATCTGTTTTGTGTTTCTTCAGTGACAAAGAAGTCCGTCTTCATAACATCCCTCCATTTCTCAAAGCCCCACTTTTTGGGAAGAGTGGAAACCGATGACTTCCACACTTTTCACAAATAGTAAGTCCAGTATCAGTTTATTATAAGCCTATTATACTACTCTTATTGCACCAATAGTCTCAAATGTTATATTGCGCTGATTATGGTATGATTCCGGTAGTTTTAGTATTACTAGGGGATTAAGGGGTTACCATGGCAACGCTCAAGGAACTTCGCGAGGAGAATGCGCTGAGTCAGGCAGACCTTGCCGCACTGGCCAAGGTGGCGAAGTCAACCATCGTCAGTGTTGAGAACAAACATCATAAGCCGAACTTCAAGACCCGCCGCAAACTCGCCGAGGCTTTGAAGGTGAAGCCGAAGGAAATTGAATTCTGCTAGCGTCCTGAATGGTTAAATGAGGATATCCCACGATTCAATCAGGCTCGGAGGCTCGGTGTTTGTGGTGGAGACGAGGGAGGGTAATTGAATTGATGCTCAATGGTCTATTGGTTGGGAACAACACCTCAAGACTTCTTCAGCCACTACATGTCACCGGATAAGCCTTACATCGGTTCCCATGGAGAGTTCTTTCCAAATCCTGTCTGCCGTTAGAGCCGGAATGCCTAGCCTTCGAGCCATATTCAAACATGCCCGATCTCCCAACGACAACCCTTTGTCGTCTGTCACAGATCGCAGTAAACCCGCACCATAAGCCTGTTCTTCATCAAAAGGAATCACTTCGAGATCAAGCCCCTGCAGCGCCTGACGAATCGCTTCCTCAGGCATTCCCGCTGCGCAGAGCTTCCCTACGACCTCTGATAGGTTTACAGCACTGATGACCGCTTCCGGAATAGACTCTGCCACTACATCAGCACCTGCTTCCGAATTGAGAAGCGCCAGCAATGCCGATGCGTCCACAACGATTTTAGTCATGATTTGCCTCTTCACGACGTTCTTGAATCAACTCCTCAGACAAAGACACGTTCTCGGAAATATAACGGCGGACCATCGTTTGAGCACGCTTGATCGCGTGCTGAGCAGTTATGAGTCTTATCTCTCCTTCCTCAAGTGTCAACACCACATCATCCCCCGGATTAATGCCCAATTCCTTGCGGTATGCCGCAGGTATAACCAGTCTGCCACCATTGCTTATTTTTGTCTTCACTCTATTCATTGGACACCTCTGTAATATTATACCATAGAAGGAGTGTTGAACCCAATCACACCACTGCTTTATGCAAATTACTCTAACCTCTTTCTTCCGTCAGGCGACACGGTGAGCTTCACCATGGTTCATGATCCAAAAGGGGAACCCCTTCGGCCACAACGACAGTGTGAAAGAGCGCATACATTGACCCACTGTTCCGCCAGTGGCCATAACCCGGGACCGGGTGACAATTTCCCTATTCGGTGTTTTGGGCAATATTTCGCCCACTTTCACCAGCGCCTTACTCTCATCAATCATCAGGTAAACTCCTTAAAATTTCCCAATCTCCCACTTTTTGGGAATGGCGGAATCCGATGATTATCACACTTTTCACGAATAGTCAGTCCATTATTGATTTATTATAAGCCTATTATACTACTCTTATTGCACCAATAGTCTCAAATGTTATATTGCGCTGATTATGGTATGATTCCGGTAGCACAGAGGATGAAGAGGTTACAATGGCAACGCTCAAGGAACTTCGCGAGGAGAATGCGCTGAGTCAGGCAGACCTTGCCGCACTGGCCAAGGTGGCGAAGTCAACAATCGGCAGTATTGAGAACAAACACCACAAACCGAACTTCAAGACCCGCCGTAAACTCGCCGAGGCCTTGAAAGTGAAGCCGAAGGAAATTGAATTCTGGTAATGTTCTGAATATTTGAATGTGGACAACCCCTGATTCAAGCGAAACCGGAAGATATTCCGTGTTTATGGTGGAGATGGGGGAGGGTCGATCTCATTCCAAGACGGCGTTGTCCACGAGATAATCCGTGACCGCCTGACTAAGCGTGATCAACTTGAGATACGGCATGCCGTAATTCTCCTCGTACCCCGAGTAGTCATCCGCACCAGCATACTTCTTAACGTAAGCTGCCACATCTTCGTCGCTGACGGAAATGCTGGCATCCTCCGCGATTGCCTGAATGATAAGGGGAAATTTGGCGGTTTCGGTCATATTCGCGATATTTGCTTGAATCAGCTCGTCTATGGTTGCGACACCCACATATGAGCTCAGGAATTCTTCAATATCCATGCTGTAAGATTCCGCATAACCCTGATAGTAGGAGATCATCGAGTTTTTCTGATACTCCAAAAGCGCCTCTGGAAGTGAAATGATGTTCGTATTTTGAACGATATACTCCTGCACATAACTTAGCATAGCTGAACTTTGCAGACCGCTCCTAATACCCGCCTCCATCTCTGTGATGGTGCTCCAGCCGTAATCGGACGACAAGTTGTTCAGGACAAATTCGTCAGTCAACTCGGGCAACATCGCTTCAACGATGTAGTTGATCGTAGCTGCAAAGACAGCGTCCTTTCCGTTGAGGTTCTCTTGGCCATAATCCTCGGGGAAGGTTACCTCGATGTCTAATGATTCGCCGGGGTTATGCCCGATAAGCTGTTCAAGAAAGTCGTCGATATAGCTTGTGACTCCGATGGTTACATTCGTTCCGGTGCCGCTGGTGCTGCCGCCGTCGAACTCCACACCGTCGATGCTGCCGACGTAATCGATGTTCACGGTGTCGCCGTCTGCAACAGGGCGATCGGTCACTTGCCCATCGGAAGCGTAATTAGCCAGGATAGTGTCTATTTCCCTCTGGATCGCTTCATCCGTGATCTCATGGATATCACTGGGTATCGAAATGCTGTCATACTCACACAGTTGGACATGATCAAGTGCGGTGATATTCTCCCAGAAGCCATTATCGTCGATGCCGTCGCTGAAGGTGAAGTCGGTTGTGGTATCGGGGTCAGTAGGACCGACTGCTGTGGTATCAGGGGCAGTAGGATCGACTGTTTCTGTCGTGTCTGTGGTAGTGCAACCTGCAAATGTGAACAGCGCTAGTATCAAGACGAGAATAAAGCTAAGTAGCGTAGTGTGTTTTTTCATTGATATTAGTCTCCGGTATTCTGTTCATTCTGTTTCCAACCAATGGGCAGGTGCAGTCCTTCAGATCTGAAATCGCTATATTTCAGTATACACGGTTCCACTCTCAAGAGCATGGACTTTCGATGAACAGTCGGCAACACTGGGCAACTCGCAATTTAAGGGTTATCGTGGCGATATCCTTTGAATGCACTAAACGGAAAAAAAGAGAGTTGATGGGGTTTGAAGCCCGAGGATCAATAATTCTCTCAATAATGCTCGCCAAAAGGGGAACGCTATCCCCTGTATCCACAAAAACCTCCAATGGTGGAATTCCACTAGGACTTCGTTTCTCAAAATTGCGTCATTTGGGAAATGGCGCGGAGATCCCGAACCATCTTCTTACAGTCATCCAGTCGATATGATGCATCATCGAACCCATACGTCACATCGGAGTTACCAGGTTTGAAGAAGAGGCAAAGGAAACCAAATTATGGTATGGCCTGAGGGGTTGAAGGTGGATCCACCGATTCAAGTAGACACGGTATGTCTTCCCCGTTTCTGGTGGAGACGGGGAAGGGTCAAAACCTTCCTGAAACATTGTCCTGTCCTTTCCCGTGCTGTTTTGCCTCAAATGATCGGTCAGCCAGCGTCTTCCCTTATGCCCATCTCCTCGTTACCCTGGTCAGCCTTCCCCAGTGCATGGTTCCAGCGTGAACTCCCACTTACAGGCAATATTCCGTGGATCTTCTCGGGGCCCTGATGGTACTAGCAGAGGCTTCACCTTTGCATTGGGAAAGAAGACAGTCATATATCTATCAATAGCGGCCGCTTCTATCTCTTGACAGAGCGAACGTATCTTATCCGGGGCACGTTTCTCCAGTCTCTCCAATGCCGCGCATCTGGTAACCGTCAATATGGCAAGATTCTCGTCCACGATGTCATAAACGGATGGAAACTTTCCCGTTGCGATCCCATCAGGGGCAACCTGCCAAACCTTGAAGACATCACTCATAGAATTTACCTGAATATCTAACTCCTTCGCGAGCTGTGGAAGGATACCCTCAGCTACTCTTTGCCAGAGTAACTCCCTATAGCGATCTGCTTGTTTTTGGCCTAATCCCTCCTTGACGATCTGATACCATATTTCATCCATCCTCATATAGGCCTTAGAGAACGAGCGCAACATCCTTATCAGAAAGTCTCTGGAAAAATCCTCAAGCTCTAGTCCCTGCTTGAGTTCCCCGCTGTAGTCTCTTAATTCTGCCATGAACTTCCTCCTGTAAAGTGAAATGCTCCTTGCTCTCTCCTGTCAGCGGGAGAGGGTTTTCCTCTTTTCCGCCAACGGGAGAGAGACGCAGGAAAGGAGAAGGAGTGGCTGCGTTTCCATCCTTCTTATATGAGGCCTGCAACGAGGGTTACAGCCTCAGTTCGGTTCGCTGGATGACTTCTTCTTGGACTAGGGGGTCCAGATAAACGAAGAAAGCGCTGTATCCGGCCACCCGGACCACCAGGTCCCGGTACTGATCCGGGTGACTCTGCGCGTCTCTCAGGGTTTCCACGTCCACCACATTGAATTGGATGTGATTGCCGCCCAGGTCCATGTACGTTTTAATGAGATCCAGAACCTTTCTCCGGGAATCGTTGGTTGCAAATACGGTCGGGTGGAATTTCAGATTGAAGATGTTGGAACTGTATTGGGCATAATTCATGGCCTCAGCTGCCGACTTGATCAGAGCTGTGGGTCCATTACAATCGGTTCCAGGGGTAGCGGACGTGCTTCCATCAGTTAGTGCAAC